>DATFEC010000151.1:0-2535 GCA_035251655.1 Candidatus Limnocylindria bacterium
GCCCATCGAGGAGGACGCCAGCCTCGCCTACCTGCGGCCCGAGACGGCGCAGGGCATCTTCGTGAACTTCGGCAATGTGGCGACAGCCATGCGCCGCAAGCTGCCGTTCGGGATTGCCCAGATCGGAAAGAGCTTCCGCAACGAGATCACGCCGGGCAACTTCATCTTCCGCCTGCGCGAGTTCGAGCAGATGGAGATGGAGTTCTTCGTCCCGCCCGCCGACGAGGATCGGTGGTTCGCCTACTGGGTCGACGAGCGCCACCGCTGGTGGACCGATGTCATCGGGATCCACCCCGACCGTTTGCGTCTGCGTCCGCACGACGCGGACGAGCTCTCGCACTACAGCCGCCAGACGACGGACATCGAGTACGCCTTCCCGATGGGCTGGTCCGAGCTGGAAGGGATCGCGGACCGGACGAATTTCGACCTGGCCGCCCACGCGGTCGCCTCCGGGAAGAGCCTGACCGTGTTCGACGAGGCCAGCGGCGAACACGTCATGCCGTTCGCCATCGAGCCGGCGATGGGCGTCGACCGGGCCGCCCTGACCGTCCTGGTCGAAGGCTACGATGAGGAACAGGTGGCGGGCGAGAAACGGGTCGTGCTGCGCATCAAGCCTGACCTGGCGCCGGTGAAGGTCGCCGTCCTGCCGCTCCTCCGCAACCGCCCCGAGCTGGTCGAGGTGGGGCGCCGCCTGACGACCGACCTGAAGCAGGCCGTCGCCGCGATGTACGACGACACCGCGTCGATCGGCAAGCTGTACCGACGACAAGACGAGATCGGGACGCCGTTCTGCGTCACGGTCGATGTCGAATCCCTGGCCGATGGAGCGGCCACCATCCGCGAGCGGGACTCGATGACCCAGGAGCGCGTCTCCATTTCGGCCATTCCCGAACGCATCGGAGACCTGTTGGCTGGCCGGACGGCCTGGGCGGGGAAAGCGCCGGCCGCGATTCCCGAATGACCGCCGGCTCGACTTTCGGCGAGCTGACCGCGGCGGCCGACCGCGGCGACCACGATGGCGTCGTCCGGTTGGCAACCAATATCCTCGCCGACCTGCCGGGCAACGACGCGGCCCATGCGCTCCGCGCTCGGGCTTATCTGGCGCTCGGTCACCTCGCCGATGCCGAGGCCGATGCGCAGGCCGCCGTGCGCCTCGACCCCGACGAAGTTCGCTATCGGGAGCTGCTGGCCGAGACCCTGTCCGCGACCGGGGCGCACCGCGAGGCCGCGGAGGAGTATGCCCGCCTGGCCCGACTCGACCCGCGGCAGGCCGCCTGGACCCGTGCCGAGGCCATCGAGCGCCTGGCGGCCGCCGAGTCCGAGGAGGCGGTGGAGGCCGCGCGTCGCGCGCTCCGCCTCGATCCCGCCGACGCCGCGGCGCAGCTGACCCTCACGCGGGGCCTCCTGCGGATCGGGCAGGCGACGCTGGCGCTCGAGGCAGCGGAACGGTCAGTCGCCCTGTCTCCCAACGATGGGACGGCGCGGGAGGCCTTGGCGGATGCCCAGTGGCTGGCCGGGGACGAGGCGGCAGCATTGGCCGGGTATGCCGCGCTCGCGCGAGACCCCGACCGCGAGCTCGCCGGGAATGCCGTGGACAAGGGGCGTTCCCTGTACCGCTCCCGGGCGGGGATCGGCGGCCGCCTGCTGGCCGCGGTGCGGCCGCTGTTCGCAGTCGCGCTCAGAGCTGGGCGATTGCAGCTTCCTGCTCCCGCCGCCGTCGGAGGCGGTTCCGAACCACGGCCGCCAGGCCGAGGACCAGGATGACCAACCCGCCGCCGAACAGGAGGTAGGCCTCACCGGTCGCGGAGAGTGGGTCGCGGAGCACGTTCGGGCCGAACAGCACGAGATAGGTGGCCCCGAAACCGACGCCAAGCTTCGCCCCGGCCGCGGTGATGTCGCGCGGGACCAGGAACCCGACGATGACGAGCGCCAGCACAACGAGCGGCCCCACGATGGCCACGGCAGGAAGGACCCAGGTCAGCAACGCGACCAGCACCCCGACTGCGAGCCACAGCAGCGTCGCCATCTCGGTGCGCAGACTACCCGGCGGTGGACCACCTAGAATCCGCGGCGCGACCCCATACGGAGCCTGCGTCCCGTGGCTGAAGCCGTGACCCCCGCTGTCGAACGCGCCCATCGGGCGGCGAAGCGGTACATCTACGCCTGGGGCGAGGGGCGGGCGGAGGGTGACGCCTCGATGCGGGACCTGCTCGGCGGCAAGGGCGCCGGCCTGGCGGAGATGACGAATGCCGGCCTGCCGGTGCCGCCTGGCTTCACGATCACGACCGTTGCCTGCACCGATTACTTCGCCGCGGGCGAGCAGCTCCCCGAGGGCTTGTGGGACGACATCCTCGAAGCGGTCGCCACCCTGGAACGACAGACCGGCAAACGCTTCGGCGACCCGCAAAATCCCCTGCTCGTCTCGGTCCGGTCCGGGGCAAAGTTCTCGATGCCGGGGATGATGGACACCGTCCTGAACCTCGGTCTCAACGCCGAGACCCGCGACGGATTGATCGCGCTCACCGGCGATCCTCG
>DATFEC010000105.1:0-2781 GCA_035251655.1 Candidatus Limnocylindria bacterium
ATCCTTGGCCCGAACGGCGCGGGGAAGACGACGACCCTCGAGATGCTCGAGGGCATGCGCCCCATCGACGCGGGCTCGGCCACCGTCGATGGGCTCGACGTGGCGTCCGACCCACGGGCGGTCAAAGCTCGCATCGGTATCCAGCTCCAGGCGTCAGCGTTCTTCGACGAGCTGAACCTCACCGAGCTGCTCGTCCTCTTCGGCCACCTGTACCACGTGAAGGCGGATGCCACAGGACTGCTCGCGGAGGTCGGGCTCACGGACAAGGCGAAGAGCCGGGTCAAGGCTCTTTCCGGTGGCCAGAAGCAGCGGTTCAGCATCGCGGCTGCCCTGGTGAACGACCCGCGGGTCCTGTTCCTCGACGAGCCGACGACCGGTCTCGACCCGCAGGCCCGGCGCCACCTGTGGGGCCTCATCGCCGACATTCGCAGCCGCGGCCACACCGTGATCCTGACCACCCACTACATGGAGGAGGCGGAGACCCTCTGCGACCGGGTGGCGATCATGGACGGGGGCAAGATCATCGCGCTCGACACGCCCGACGGGATGATCGAGTCCCTCCTCGGGCGTGGCTTCACGAAGGATCGGACGGAGCGGCTGGCCAGCCTGGAAGACGTGTTCATCGACCTCACCGGCCACGAGCTGCGCGAGGACTGACCGATGACGAGGCGCCTCGAGATCATCTGGCACCTGTTCGTCGCCTCAGGAAAGATGTTCGTCCGGGACCGGACCGCGGTCTTCTTCTCCCTCTTCCTGCCGCTCGTGATCATGCTGATCTTCGGGGTGCTGAACTTCGGTGCCGCGGCAGAGCTCGATGTCGGCGTGGTCGACGAAGCAGAGACCGGATCCAGCACGGCGATGATTGCCGCCCTCGATCAGGTGCCGATCCTGACCGTGACCGAGGGCACCAGCGACGACGAGCTGGCGGTGCTCGAGGAGGGCGACCGCTCGCTCGTCCTTCTCTTTCCCGAAGGATGGGAGCTCGTGCCGCCGGGACAGCCGGGCTACCAGCCGTTGACCGCCTATACCAACGCGGCGACCGCGGAGGAAGGGCAGACTGCCCTCCTGATCGTGAACGCCGCGGTCGCCCAGGCACTGATCACGGCCGGAGGTGGATCCCCCGAGCCGCTCGTCGTGGTGGAGGAGGTCGCGGGCCGCGACCTGGCCTACATCGACTTCCTGGTGCCCGGCATCCTGGGCCTGACGATCATGCAGCTGGGCCTGTTCAGCGTGGCGTTCGGCTTTGTCCAGCTCAAGACGACGGGCACCTTGCGCCGGCTGTTCGCGACGCCGACCTCGCCCAGCTACTTCCTGACCGCCCAGGTGAGCTCCCGGCTGATCATCACCCTGGTCCAGGTCCTCATCCTGCTCGGGGTCGGCCTGTGGTTCGGGGTCCAGCTGGTGGGCAGCGTGTTCGTCGTCCTGCTGCTGTCACTCCTCGGCGGGGTGGTGTTCCTGGCCATGGGTTTCGGCGTGGCCGGCTGGGCCAAGAACGAGAATCAGGCGGCGCCAGTGGCGAACCTCATCAGCCTGCCGATGATGTTCCTGTCGGGATCGTTCTTCCCCCGCGAGGCCATGCCCGAGTTCCTCCAGGGCGTGACTCGCTTCCTGCCGCTCACCTACCTCAACGACGCGCTGCGGGCGGTGATCAACGACGGGGCCGGACTCGACGTGATCGGGACCTCGATCATCGGTCTGGTTGTCTGGGGCGTCCTCTCGTTCCTCATCGCCGCCCGCCTGTTCAAGTGGGAATAGGGAGCGGCCTGATGAGCGTCAAATGGATCCTGCGGGTCGAGTCGGCTGCGATCGGCCTGCTGGGCGTGGCCGCCTTCCTGACCCTGGGTGGATCGCCCCTGCTCCTCGTTCCCGCGATGCTCGCCCCGGACCTTTCGGCGCTTGGTTACCTCGCTGGCCCGCGCGTGGGCGCCGTCACGTACAACCTGGTCCACAACTGGGCGCTGGCCGTCGCGTTCGCGTTCGTGGCGATCATCGGTAACGAGCTGTGGCCAATGCAGGTGGCGGCCATCCTGGCCGCCCACGTTGGCTTCGATCGGGCCCTTGGCTACGGTCTGAAACTGCCAAGCAGCTTCAAGGACACGCATCTCGGTCGGATCGGTCGGGAGCCTGCCGGCCCGACGGGCTCCGCATAGACCGATGGCGCCCGTCGCCGGGCGCCATCATCCCCAGGTCGCGGTTCGCTCAGGCCATCGCCGGGGTTGCCGATGTCTCGACCGGCCGATACAGCTCGCCCGAGAACAACCAGCGCCGAAGCGTGGGCGATACGCGCTGTCCGACGGTGGCGTCGAGCCCGTAGAAGTTGCCCGCGCCGATGTAGCCGATGAAGAACGTGACCAGGGCGTAGGTCAGGTGCTGATTCACGACCCCGAACTGGAAGTCCCAGGCGGCGACGAAGAAGATCAACATCATCAGGGTCCCCATCGCGGCCCCGAAGCGGGTCAACAGGCCGAGGATCAGGCTCACCCCGATCCCGACCTGGCCCCAGGGGACCAGCAGGTTGATGATGGTCATCGCCGTCGAGTTCTCGGACACGACGACCCACATGTCGTGGGTGGGGTTGTAGATCACGCCCTCGACGGCCTCCGCCACGAACGGCCAGCCCAATGTGCCACCGGTCCCAAAACCGAGGAAACCGGCGGCGGACCAGCCACCTGCACCACCGATGACCTTCTCCAGGCCGGCCCACAGGAAGATGATTCCGACGCCGACCCGGAGCACCGCCACTCCGAGCTGATGCCTGCGATCGACGACTTGCATGGCCAA
>DATFEC010000242.1:0-2563 GCA_035251655.1 Candidatus Limnocylindria bacterium
GCCGGGGAACGTTCGGGCCATCCGCCCCATGCGCGATGGGGTCATTGCGGACTACCTCATCACTGAGGCCATGCTTCATTACGTGATCAACAAGGTGGCCCGCGTCCGAATCTTCCGGCCCGACGTGATGATCAGCGTGCCTTCCGGCGTGACCAGCGTCGAGAAGCGCGCGGTTCGTGACGCCGCGCTGAAGGCCGGCGCGCGCGACGCGTTCCTCATCCAGGAGCCGCTGGCGGCGGCGATTGGGGCCAACGTCCCGATCAGCGGCCCGTCCGGCAACATGATCATCGACATCGGGGGCGGCACGACCGAAGTGGCGGTCATCGCGCTGGGTGGGATCGTGGTCTCGGACTCGGTCCGCGTCGGCGGCAACCGATTCGACGAGGCGATCGCGAGCTACGTCCGCCGCAAGTACAACCTGATGATCGGGGAGCGGACGGCGGAGGAGGTGAAGATCCGGATCGGGTCCGCCCTGCCCCTGGACGAGCCGCTCACGATGGAGGTCAAGGGCCGCGACCTCATCGCCGGCCTGCCGCGGACGATCCCGATGAACAGCGGGGAGATCACCGAGGCCATCGAGCAGCCGCTCCAGCAGATCATCTCGGCGGTCCGCAGCGTGCTCGAGCAGACGCCACCCGAGCTGGCCAGCGACATCATCGACAAGGGTATGGTCATGTCCGGCGGCGGCAGCCTCCTGCGCAACCTCGACGCGCTGCTGACCCAGGTGACCGGCATCCCGTGCCACGTCGCGGAGAACGCCCTGAACTCGGTGGCGGTGGGCACCGGCCGCGCCCTCGAGCAGTTCGCCACGTATCGCAAGAGCCTGGTGACCTCGTGACCACTGCCGTGGCGACCCAGGCCGCGGTCCGTGAGCGGACGGGCAGCGACACCCGAGCACTGGCATTCGCCGACTTTCACTGCCACACCCGCCACAGCCCGGACTCGCGACTGGCCGAAGACCGATTCATCACCCTGGCCATCGAGCGCGGCCTGACCCACGTCGCGGTCACCGACCACAACACGATCGACGGATCGGTGGCCGTGCGGGCCCTGGCTGCCGAGAAAGGCGTGGACGACCGGCTGACGGTGATCCTCGGCGAGGAGGTCTCGAGCGCCGATGGCGAGATCGTGGGCCTGTTCATCTCCGAGACCATCCCTCGCGGGCTCTCGGCGGAGGCCACGGCTGACGCCATCCGGGAGCAGGGCGGTCTGGTATCGGTCCCGCATCCATACGACCCGTTCCGGCGATCGCACATCACCCCGGACGCGCTCGAGCGCCTGGCGAAGACCCGGCGGATCGACCTCATCGAGGTGTTCAACAGCCGGGTCACGCTCGGCCGGCATAACCAGGAAGCCGCGGAGTTCGCAGCTCGTCACCGGATTCCCGGCGTGGCCTGCTCCGATTCGCATACCGCGCTGGAAGTGGCGATGAGCTTCAACGCGCTCCCCGCCTTCGCCACCGCCGAGGAGCTGGCCGCCGCCCTCCCGGACAACGAGTGGCACGGCAGCCGCACCACGAAGCTCGTCCACCTCGGAACCCGGTTCGCGGTCGCCTCGAAATGGGTCGAGCGCCAGACCGGGGCCGGACGATGACCGGGGAGCGTCCCACCGAACCTCCCGAGGACCGGCCCGAAACGCCTGGGGAGCGGCCTCATGGCCGCCTCTCGGTGTACGAGGCGTCCGAATTCCTTGGCGCGCCCGCCGGCGAGGGGATCCCGGAGAGCGACGTCTCGCTCGCCGGCCGGTTCCTCAATGTCCGCACCATCGGTTCCCTCGTCTTTGCCGTCCTGCTCCTGTTCCTGCTCTTCCGGGTCGTGCTCGACATCGACTTCGGCGCGACCGTCGAGCTCATTCGGTCCGCGGACCCAGCCCTCCTCCTCGCCGCCCTGGTCGTCTACTACCTGACCTTCCCGCTCCGCGGTGGGCGGTGGTGGTACGTGCTGGGTAAGGTCGGGACCCGTATCCGGTACTGGATCGCGACCGAGATCCTGTTCCTGTCGTGGTTCGTGAACTGCCTCGTGCCGGCCAAGCTCGGTGACCTGTACCGCGCGTACCTGCTGAAGGGGAACTACGGGGGATCGGCCTCGCGCACCGTTGGGACGATCTTCGTCGAGCGCATCGCCGACATCGTCATCATCTTTGGCCTGGCCGTGGCCGCCGGCTTCTGGAGCTTCCGCGGACGATCGCGCCCGGAACTCGACTTCATCTTCGTGGCGGCGTTCCTGCTGGTCGCCCTCCTGATCGTCCTCCTCCTGGTCCTCCGCTACGCCGGACACCATATCGAGCGCATCCTGCCCGGACGGGTGGAGGGCTTCTACACCCGGTTCCGGGAGGGCACGACCGCGGCTCTCACGCCGCGCGCGGTGAGCGTCATCGGCGTGATCACGGTCTTCATCTGGCTGGCGGAAGGCCTTCGCGTCTTCTTCGTCATCAAGGCGGTCGACCTGCCGGACGTCCAGCTCGGCATCTCGGCCGCGATCTTCGTGGCCCTCGTGGCGGCCCTCCTGACGGCCATCCCGCTGACCCCGGCCGGGGTTGGGTTCGTGGAAGCCGGGATCGTCGC
>DATFEC010000260.1:0-3850 GCA_035251655.1 Candidatus Limnocylindria bacterium
GCGGTACGGGGGGACCGAGCTCGACGGCATCGGCCAGGCGATCGTGGTCGAGGAGGTCGCCCGGGCAGACGCCACGACCAGCCTGATCCCGGTCATCCAGAAGCTCGGCGCGCTGCCGATCATGCTGGCCGGCAGCGACGAACAGAAGGACCGCTACTTCCCGAGGCTCGCCTCGGGGGAGTGGCTGCCGGCTTTCGCGCTGACCGAGGCCGGGGCCGGGAGCGACGTCGCCAGCATGCGGATGCGCGCCCGGCGGGACGGGGACGACTACCTGCTCTCCGGAACGAAGCGGTTCATCACCGGGGGCTCGGTGGCCAACGTGCTGACCGTCTTTGCCCTGACCGATCCCGAGGCCGGCGGACGCAAGGGGATGAGCGGGTTCATCGTGGAGACCGATACGCCCGGCTTTGCCGTCGCTCGCCTCGAGCACAAGATGGGCATCCGCGGCTCGCCCACCGCCGAGCTGACGTTCGACGACGTCCGGGTGCCGGCCGCCAACCGGCTCGGCGACGAAGGGGAGGGCTTCAAGATCGCGATGGCCACCCTGGACCGATCTCGGCTGGCGATTGCGGCCCAGGCGGTCGGCATCGCGCAGGGCGCGACCGACGCGGCCCTCGCCTACGCCTCCGAGCGGCGCCAGTTCGGCGACCGGATCATCGACTTCCAGGCCATCCAGTTCATGCTCGCCGACATGGCCTCGCTGACCGAGGCCGCCCGCCAGCTCACGTACGCGGCCTGCGCCCGCGTCGACGACGACGATCCGAACCTCGCGTACTGGACCAGCGCCGCGAAGCTGATCGCCGGCGACACCGCCATGCGGGTCACGACGGATGCCGTGCAGGTGTACGGCGGCTACGGCTACTCGTCCGAGTACCCGGTCGAGCGCATGATGCGCGACGCAAAGATCACCCAGCTGTACGAGGGCACGCAGCAGATCCAGCGCCTGGTGATCGCGCGGCGCCTGATGGCCATGGCCGGCATCGGCCGATGAAGATCGTCGTCTGCGTCAAGCAGGTACCGGCGACCACCTCCGAGAAGCGTTACACCCCCGACCTCCGCCTCGATCGGGACGCGACCGAGGCAGTCGTCAACCCGCTGGACGAGTACGCCATCGAGCAGGCGCTCCGGCTGAAGGAAGCAGGCGCCGCGGACGAGGTCTCATACCTGACGATGGGCCCGGAGCCAGCCGCGGAGGCGCTTCGGCGCGCCTTGGCCATGGGCGGGGACGCCGGTTTCCATGTGACTGATCCCGCCCTGGCCGGGGCCGACGAATGGGTCACCGCCCGCGTCCTGGCCACGGCTCTCGACCGGCTGGCGCCCGAGGTCAGCCTGATGGGCATGGCGTCAGACGACGCCCGCGGCTCGCTGGTGCCGGGCGCGGTAGCGGCCATCCGCGGCGTGCCCCTGCTGGCCTACGGCTCCGAGCTGCGACTGACCGATGGCGCCGCCCAGATCCGACGCCTGAACCCGACCGGATTCGACATCCTGGAGGCCCCGTTGCCGGTCGTGGCCAGCGTCACCGACCAGGTGGGGGAGCCGCGGTACGCCAGCCTGAAGGGGATCATGGCCGCGCGGCGGCTGGAGCTGACGACATGGTCCCTGGCCGACCTCGAGCTGGACGCTGCCGCCCTCACCGTGCGGACGCGGATGGTCGAGGCGAAGCCTCCGGCCGCCAAGCCGCCCGCCGAGCGAATCACCGGAGTCGGGCCGGACGAGGCCGCCACCAGGATTGCCGACTGGCTCGCCGCGCGGAAGCTCATCGCCTGATGGCTGACGTCGCCTTCCTGGCCGAGTTCGCAGACGGGCAGCCGTCCCGCGCTGCGTTCGAGCTGGCCGCGGGTGCCGCTGAGCTGGCCGAGGCCACCGGCGGAACGGCGGTCGGGCTGGCGTACGGTCCCGGCGCGGCGGACGGGGCCGGTGCCCTGGGACCCGCCGGTGCCGCCCGGGTCCTCGTCCTCGCTTCGTCGGCATCGCCGGCGGTGACCGTGGCCGGCCAGCTGGCCGACACCGTCCAACGCGAAGTGCCGGCCGCCGTCCTCGTAGCCGCCACACCGAATGGGCGCGACCTGGCCGCTGTCCTGGTCGGCGCTCTCGGCCTGGCAGCGTTCGGCCCGATCCGCGCAGTACGAATGGATGGTGGTCACATCCGGTGCGAGATGTCCACACTTCAGGGGTCCGTGATCACGATTTCCGAACCAACCAGTGACGCGCCATCCACCGCTGTCATCCTGGTCAGCGCGGGAACCTACACTCCGCGCCAGGACGGCGCCGGCAGCGCTGCCGTGACCGCCGTCGACCCGGTCGATTCGCCGCAGGCTGCGGTGCGGATCGTGGAGTCGGCCACCGAGGCGGCGGCGATCGCCGCGCTCGAGGAGGCTGATGTCATCGTGGCCGGTGGCCGGGGCGTGGGCAGCGCCGACGGATTCGCGGAGCTCGAGAAGCTCGCGACCGCACTCGGCGGCGTCGTCGGCGCTTCGCGCGCGGCGGCAGACGCCGGCTGGGTTCCGTACCAGCTGCAGATCGGCCAGACTGGCAAGGTCGTGAAGCCCGCGCTCTACCTTGCCGTTGGCATCAGTGGGGCGATTCAGCACCGCGTCGGGATGCAGGCCGCCGACAACGTGGTCGCGATCAACCGGGACCCGGATGCTCCCATTGGCGAGTTCGCCGACCTGTTCGTGGTCGGCGACCTGTTCGAGATCGTGCCGCGCCTGACGGCGGAGATCGAGCGGCGGGGAGCGTGAGCGAGTTGGCCCTCTTCCGCCGTCGTGCCTCGGATCATGTCGACACGGCCCAGCTCCAGGCGTACCGCGCGTTTCTTTCGCCCCATTTCGAACAGATCGAGGGGATCTGCGACACCGTGGGCGAGATCGCCGACGACCTGCGACGGCGCATCCGCGAGCCGGACGAGGTCTCGGACCGGTTGACCGCCGCGGAGGCGCAGCTCGATGAGATCGCCATGCAGGTGGCCGAGCAGACGGCCCCCGAACCGCTGCGTGCCCTCCACGCCGAGTTCGACGCCAACCTGGAGCGCGCCCTGCGCGGGGTGGTGACCATCGAGCGTGGCTGCGGGCTGACCCGCCTCCCGCACGCGTCGATCTACGACGACGAGCCGCAGGCCTTCTGGAAGCGCGGCCACCTGAACATCATCCACGCCCAGATGCGCATGCGCGAGATCGCCGACGTCCTGTTCGCCTGGAAGGCCGGTGCCCCGACGGAAGCCTCGGTCGCGGCCCGCATCCAGCAGATGGGAGCCTAGCCAAGGGGCCTGAAGACGGCACATCTTGTGGTATCGTTGCCATCGGTACCACCCGTGGTGTAGTTCGTGCCGGAGAGGAGCCTATGCGCTGTCCCCGCTGCAGCGAGTCGAGCACCCGTGTCATCGACTCCCGCGACCTGGAGAACGGAAGCACCATCCGCCGCCGCCGAGAGTGCGAGCTGTGCGCCTATCGGTTCACCACCTACGAGCGGCCCGAGGGTGCACGACTGGTCGTCGTCAAGCGGGATGGCACGCGCCAGGAGTTCGAGCGGGCGAAGCTGCTCGCCGGCCTGATGAAAGCGTGCGAAAAGCGGCCGGTGACCCTGGCCCGCCTCGAGGAGGCGGCCGACGACATCGAGACCCGCCTGCGCGAGCGTGGTGATGCCGAGGTCACCTCCAAGGAGATCGGGAAGCTGGCCACCGAGTCCCTGCGCAACATCGACCAGCTGGCCTACATCCGGTTCGCATCGGTCTATCACAGCTACGAGGACATCTCGACCCTCAAGCGCGAGGTGGACCGCCTCATCCGCCACCGGAGCGGCCCCGGCGAGTGATCCTGTCCGACCGGGACATCCGGGCGGAGCTGGCGGCCGG
>DATFEC010000267.1:0-2494 GCA_035251655.1 Candidatus Limnocylindria bacterium
GGCGGACCGGGTTGCGAAGGCGGTGCCCAACGAGCTCAACATCAGCCTCGAGCGCGCGATCGAGACCTCACCCCAGCTCCGCGAGCAGATGGCCGCCGACGAGCGGGTCGAGCGGCTGATCGGGACGGCCCGCCAGCTGGAAGGGATCGCCCGCCACGCGTCGACCCACGCGGCCGGAATCGTCATCAGCCGTGAGCCGCTGACCGAGATCATGCCGCTCCAGCGCGCGACCGACGGCGAGACGACGATGACCCAGTTCGAGATGCACGCCTGCGAGCAGCTCGGCCTGCTGAAGTTCGACTTTCTCGGCCTGATCAACCTCACGATCCTGGCCGACGCAGTCGACCTCATCGGACGCCACCGGGGGGTGGAGATCGACGTCGACAACCTCCCCCTGGACGACATCCGGACGTTCGAGCTGCTGTCCACCGGGGAGACGACGGGCATCTTCCAGCTCGAGGGATCGGGGATGCGCCGTTACGTTAAGGACCTGCGCCCGACCGAGCTGCGCGACCTGGCGGCGATGGTTGCCCTCTTCCGCCCTGGACCGATGGCCAACATCCCGGCCTACATCCGCCGCAAGCACGGCGAGGAGGCGGTCACCTACCTGCACCCCGCCCTCGAGCCCGCCCTGCGCGAGACGTACGGGATCTTCGTGTACCAGGAGGACATCATGACCGCGGCCATCGCCATGGCCGACTACACCGGTCCGGAAGCCGACAACCTGTGCTACGCGATCCGGAAGAAGAACGCGCAGGTCCTCCGCGAGCACGAGGCGAAGTTCAAGGCCGGTGCGAAGAAGAAGGGCATCCCGCCCGACGTCGTGGACCAGGTCTTTGCTGCCTTCGAGCCGTTCGCCCGGTACGGGTTCAACAAGGCGCACGCCACCTGCTACGGCCTGATCGCCTATCAGACGGCCTACCTGAAGGCCAACTACCCGGTGGAGTTCATGACCGCGGTCCTCAACGGCTTCCGCGAGCGCGCGGAGAAGGTGGCCGCGGTGGTCGCCGAGTGCCGGCGCCTCGGGATCGAGGTTCGCCCGCCGGACGTCCAGCGCTCCCATGCCCTGTTCGAGGTGGAGACCGATGCCGATGACACGCGCGCCATCCGCTTCGGCCTGGCCGCGGTGAAGAACGTCGGCGAGGGCGCGGTGGAGAGCATCGTCGCCGCTCGGGAAGCGACCGAGGACGGCGGTCCGTTCACCTCGCTCGACGACCTGTGCCGGCGGGTGGATCCCCAACGGGTCAACAAGCGCGTGTTCGAGTCGCTCATCAAGGTCAACGCGCTGGCGTCACTCGGACCGATGACCTCGCTCCTCGATCGTGTCGACGCCGCGCTCGACACCGCGGCCCGTCACCACCGCGACGTGGCCGCCGGCCAGTCCACGATGTTCGACCTGTTTGCCGTGCCGATGGCCACCGAGCCGACATCGGCCGATGAAGCCTCGGCTGACGGCACCCGGGGCGAGATCTCCCGTCGCGAGCGCCTGCGCTGGGAGAAGGAGCTGCTCGGGCTGTACCTGACCGAACACCCCCTCGGCGACATCGCCGATCAGCTGCCCGAGTACGTGACCGCGTACACCGGGGAGCTTGGGGAGGAGTCGGACCAGGCCCGGGTCACGCTCGGGGGAATCATCCAAAGCGCCCGGCGGGTGATCACTCGCGCCGGTTCGACGATGCTCGTCGTCCAGCTGGAGGACCTCCAGGGCAGCGTCGAAGTCGTCGTATTCCCGAAGGTCTTCGCCGACACCGCCAACTCCTGGGCCGAGGACGCGGTCGTCCTGGTCAGCGGCCGGGTCGACCACCGGGACGAGGAGGCAAAGCTCCTGTGCGACGTCGTCCACGCCTGGGACGACGCGGCGCGGCTCGGGCCGGCCGCGTACGCGGCTGAACGGGACCGCCTGACCCGCGGCCGAGGCGGCCCGCGTCCGTCTGTGCCCGCAGCGGTGCAGCCGTCCGCCGCCGCCGGCCGCCCCCCGGGCGGCACCGTCGTTCCACTGGTCCGTCCCAGGGGCGCCGAGCCCCAGACCGTCGCGATAGCTTCCGGACCGGGAGCGGAAACCGGTCCGGATGATGAGAACCACGACGATGCGCCCCCGCCGACGGATGCACGCCCGATTCCCGCCGTCGCCGAAGGAGCGGCCGGGTCGCTGTGGATCTCGTTCGGGGCGGACTTGCCCGCTGACAGCCTGCTGGACGCCATCGAGTCGGTGACGTCCATCGTCAAGCAGCGGCCGGGCGCTCTGCCGGTCGTCCTGGCGGTGCCGGTCGCCGGCGCGACCCGCCAGGTCCGCCTGCCGCAGGCCACCGGCTGGGACGAGGAGATCGAGGCGGTCCTGCGCCGTGAGGTGACCGGCGCGCTCAGCGTGGAACGGAGGCCCGAACCGACGGGCCCGTCGGTATCATCGGGAGCGTGACGGCGACCCGTTCGCCATGACCCAGCAGATCCGCCGGGCCATGACCGGCCTGCGCCAGCGGTTCACGGTCGATGGGCC
>DATFEC010000273.1:0-3499 GCA_035251655.1 Candidatus Limnocylindria bacterium
CATATCGCCTCGACGGACGACCACCAGCGCCGTGCTCCCGAGCATGACCTTGGTCGGGGTGTTCTCCGGCACGTCGGCCGCGGCGATGACCGAAGTCCACTCCTTCGCCCGCTGGCCCTTGGCGAAGGCGTTGCGGTTCACCGTGTAGCCGTACTTGAAGACGATGTGGCCACCGATATAGCCGCCAACAGTCAGGACGAGGACCCCACCCAGCGAGAACCAGATGCCGATATCGTCGGAGCCTCCAAGCCGAAGAAGGAACGAGACAACGTAGGCGGCCGAGGCGACGATGTTGATCAGGCCGTGGATGACGACGACGTTCCGCTCGTTCCCGGTGTGCGTGTCCTTGAAATCGGTCAACCCCGATGCGGTCGCTCCCAGGGCCGACAACGCGACGAAGCCGACGGCCATCAGGCTCGCGGTCTCGAGACCCTCGGCGCCGAGGATCAGAACCGACAGGTCGAAGACGGCGATCAGGGTGGCTCCGCCAATGACCACGTCCGTGAGGACTGGATGGAGCGGGTGCCCGAGCCACGTGCCGTTGACGAAGTCCTGGAGCCACTTCCCGGGCCGGCCGAGGACGCGATAGAAGCCGTCGACCACGCGCGCGAGCCAGTCCCCGAAGCCGCGGAATGGCGCCCCTGCCCGCTCGAGCATGCCGTTCCAGCCTAGCAGGCCAGCTCGGTGGTCACCATCGGCCAGAGTTAGCCGTTCAGCTCCCTCGCGAACTCGCGGAAGACCTCGATGTGGCGCTCGACGTCTTCATCGGTATGCGCCACCGACAGCGTCCATTGCTCGTCCGAGCCGGGAGGCAGGAGGATGCCGCGGTTGGCCAGGAAGAAGTAGAAGGCGGTCCAGAGCTCCTCGTCGATGCCGATGAAATCGCGGTAGTTCGTCACCCGCTTTGGGCTGAACAGGACCGCGCCCTTGGCTCCCACGTTGATGGCGTAGCCGGGTAGGCGAAATTCGTCGAGGACGGCCTGGCAGCCTTCGGTCAGCCGATTGCCCCGCCGCTCGAGCTCCGGATATACGTCCGGTGTGAGCACCCGGGTCAAGGTCGCGACCGTGGCCGCGATCGAGATCGGGTTTCCGTTATAGGTCCCCTGGTGGGCAACGTACTCGGCCGTACCCAGGGTCGTCGTGGTGGCGACGCCCTCGATGGCCCGCATCACCGCCTCGCGGCCGGCGATGGCGGCCACTGGCAGCCCTCCGCCGATGCTCTTGGCCAGGCACACCATGTCCGGCACGACGCCGAAGCGCTCCGTCCCCCCGCCATAGGCGATGACCACTCCGGTCTTGACCTCGTCGAAGATCAACACCGCGCCATGTGCAGTCGCCAGCTCGCGGACCCGCTCGAGGAACCCGGGGAGCGGCGGGACGACTCCGATGTTGTACTGGATGGGCTCGATGATGATCGCCGCGATCTCACCCTGGTGGCGGTCGAGGATGGCTTCGAGCGCGTCCGCGTTGTTGAACGGGGCGACGACGGTGTCCTGAAGCCGCGAGCGGGGAATGCCGGCAGTGGCCGGCACCGTGTTCGGGGCGTCGACCGGGCCCATGAGCTCCGCCGGCGGGACGATGCTGACCAGGACATCGTCATGGTGGCCGTGGTAGCCGCCCTCGAACTTCAGGATCTTGTCGCGCCCGGTGAAACCGCGGGCGATCCGGATCCCGTCCATGGTGACCTCGGTCCCGGAGTTGCCGAAGCGGACGAGGTCCATCCCGAACCGGCGCTTGATCTCCTCCGCGGCGATCGCCGTATCTTCCGAGGGGAAAGTGAAGATCGTGCCGCGGCCGACACGGTCGCGGACTGCCTCCACCACCGCCGGATGGCTGTGCCCGGCGGCGAGGACGCCAAAGGCCATGTCGAAGTCGATGTACTCGTTGCCGTCCGCGTCCCTGATCCGTGAACCGCGCGCCTCCGCCATGAAGGTCGGATAAGGGTCGTAGTTCTGGAACGAGCTCGCGATCCCCATCGGCAGGGAGGCCTTGGCCCGCTCGAGCAGCTCGCGCGAGCGGGCCGTGCGCGCCACGTACGACCCCTGCTCCCGCCCGGCCAGCTGGGCGAGGCGCTGCCGGTTGATCCGGGCCGTCTCGGTGATCGCCATTCGGCTCCTGTGATGCGGCGTCCGGGGCGAGGATACCGCGCCGCTCAGGTCAGACGGGCAGGACCATCGGTCTGGATGGTGGCGTCACGAATCCAGACGCCGGTCGCGTCCGCGAGGAGCTCGGCCACGTCCCGCACCGGAACGTCGTCCCGCTGCAGGTCCGTCGTCCCGTCGCGAAGCATGACCAGGCAGAACGGGCAGGCGGTGGCGATCGCCGCCGCCCCGGTCTCGAGCGCCTGCTCGGTCCGGACGTGGTTGATCCGCCGCCCCTCGTGCTCCTCCATCCACATCCGGGCACCGCCCGCGCCGCAGCACATCCCCTTCCGGTGGTGGAGGTCCATCTCGACCACCTCGTTGCCCGGCACGCTCTCGATCACCTGGCGGCCTGGCTCGTACACGTCGTTGTACCGGCCCAAGTAACAGGCGTCGTGGTATGCGATGGCCCGATGCGAAACGCCGAACATCGGCTTCAGCCGGCCATCGGCGACCAGCTGCTCGAGGAGCTGGGTGTGGTGGATGACCTCGACGCCGGTCAGCCCGAACTGCGGGTACTCGTTGCGGATCGTGTTGAAACAGTGCGGGCAGGAGGCCACGATCGTCCGGATCCCGTGCTCGTCGTGGGCCGCGGTCAGGGTCGCCACGTTCTCCTCGGCCAGGATCTGGAACAGGTACTCGTTGCCCGCCCGGCGAGCCGGGTCACCGGAGCACGTCTCCCCGCTGCCGAGCACCCAAAACGGAATCTCGGCCTGGCGCAGGAGGGCGGCCATGGCCCGAACCACCTTGCGGTTCCGCTCGTCGAACGCGCCGGCGCAGCCGACCCAGTACAGGACCCCTTCGGGTACCGATCCGTCCTCGGCGGGCGCCTCTCCATCGGTCTGGCTATCCGTGTGACCAACCGTCAGCGATGCGGCGGCCTGGCCGTCTGACGGGCCCAGGACCGATACGTCGAGGCCCTTGGCCCAGTCCAGCCGCGCGGACCGTGGCTGGCCCCACGGATTGCCAGCCGTCTCCATGTTCCGGAAGGCGGTGGTGAGCTCCTTCGGGAAGCGGCTCTCCTCGAGGACGAGGTTGCGACGGATCTCGACGATCGTGTCGACGTGCTCGATCAGCACCGGGCAGCCCTCGACACACCAGCCGCAGGTCGTGCACTGCCAGACGGCCTCCTCCGGGATGGCGGCGTCCACCAGCGGCAGGCTCAGGGCCTCGAGTGCGCGCTGCTTCGCGAGGGACAGCCCCGCTTCTGCGGCCGGGGCGCCCTCCGGGCTCCCGCCGTTCGTCCCGTTCTGTTCCCCTTTCGCCGCGCGCTGAGCCCCGGCCGCGGCCACCAGGGCCGTCTCGGCGGCCACGATCTGGTCGCGCAGCCCTTCCATGAGGTGCTTAGGAGAGAGCGT
>DATFEC010000146.1:0-5378 GCA_035251655.1 Candidatus Limnocylindria bacterium
CTGCCCGCCGTGGAAGAGGATGAGGTCGAACGTCGTGAAGTCCGGCGTGTCGCCCTGCTCGACCTCGACCACCTCGGTCGGGATGCCGCGCCACGCGCAGCGCTGGACGATGGCCATCACGTTGCCGCCGTCGCCGGCCACGTTCAGCAGCGATGGGTACAGGTGCGCGATCCGGAGGGTCGGGTAGTCCATCAGGCCTCCCAGTATCGCCCAACCCAGCCACGACGACGCATCTCCTCGCGGAGCTCGATGGTCGGGGTGTAGCCGGCCACGATGGTCAGCGGCTCGCCGGCCGGCGTGGCGGTCAGCGCGGCATCCAGGGCGGGGACACGATCCTCGACCACCGTCATCTTCACCGGGTCGAGCCCGGCGTACTTCAGGCGGTTCGCCAGCTCGTCGGCGCGCAGCCCGGAGACGGTCACCGCCTGGAGCCGGGGCACCATCGCCTCGAAGTCGACGTCCCACAGCCAGCCGAAGTCCTCGCCGTCGACCAGGGTGTTGCTCACCGCGATCAGCAGGTGGCGAGGCAGCTCCTCGCTGGCGAGCGCACGCAGGGTGGCGTTGTACGAGGTCGGGTTCTTCGCGAAGCCGAGCACGACCTGGCGGTCGCCGGCCGAGATCCGCTCCAACCGACCGAACGCCGGCCCGACGGCCGCAAGCGCGGCGGGCGCACCGTCGAGGGGTACGCCCAGGCCGTAGGCCAGGGCCACGGCCGCCGCCGCGTCGTAGGCGACATGGAGGCCCGACTGGGGAATGGTGAACTCGAGCTCCCCCAGCGGGGTGCGGATGGTGAAGGCGGTCGCGTCCAGGCCCCGGACCTCGACCGCGGTCACCGCCACGTCCACCGCCGGTCGCGCCAGGCCGCATGCCGGGCACCGCCAGGACCCCATGTGGGAGAGATAGACGTGCTCGTATTCGAGGTTGGCGCGGCAGGACGGACAGCGGATCGTGTCCGCCGCACGGGTGATGGTGTCGGTCGAGGTCGGCAGCTCCAGGCCGAAGGTCACCCGCCGCCCGTCCCGGGCAGGCGCGAGGCCGGCAACGATGGGGTCGTCGGCGTTCACCACCAGCACGCTGTCCCGCGGCAGAGCGGCGGCGACGACCTCGAACGCGTCCGCGACGGCGTAGATCTCCCCGTAGCGGTCGAGCTGGTCACGGAACAGGTTGGTGACCGCCACCGCCCGCGGTCGGATCTCCGGCGCGACCAGCGGGAGGGCCCCCTCGTCGATCTCGCTCACCATGACCACCGGCTGGACCCGTCCCCGCAGGTCGGCGGCGGCCACGGCCATCGAGGTCACGCCCTGGACGAGGTTGGCGCCCGCCTGGTTGTGCGCGACTGGGATCCCCGCCCCGCGCAGCAGCGCGGCCATGAAGCGGGCGGTGGTCGTCTTGCCGTTGCTGCCGGTGATCGCCACCACCGTGACCCCCTGCTCGGCCACCAGCGAGCGGAGGATGCCCGGGTCCACGCGGCGGGCGACCATCCCGGGCAGCGAGGTGCCGCCTCCCCGCCCGGAGATCCGAGAGCCGACTGCGGCCGCCTTGCCCGCCACCAACGCGGCGAAGCGACGGGGGGTGAGCGGCGGTGCGGGCCGCTGGGCCGGCAGCTTGAACGGCGGCGCAGTCACCCTAGGCGAGGTCGACGAAGACGTTCTTGACCTCGGTGAACAGGTCGAGGGCATGCATCCCCAGCTCGCGACCCATCCCGCTCATCTTGTAGCCACCGAAGGGCGCCTCGGTATGGACGCTGCTGTTCGAGTTCACCGACAGGACGCCGGCCTTGACCCCCTTGGCCACCCGGATCGCCCGGCCGATGTCGCGGCTCCAGACCGATCCCGACAGTCCGTACGGCGTGTCGTTGGCCAGCCGCACGGCCTCGGCCTCATCGGTGAACGGAATGATCGCCACCACCGGGCCGAAGATCTCCTCACGCACGATGCGCATGTCGGTCCGGCAGCCGTCGAAGATGGTCGGCGTGAAGTAGGCGCCGGCATCGAACGGATCGCCGGTCGGCGCCTCGCCACCGTAGGCCACCTCCGCTCCCTCGTCACGACCGATCGCAACGTAATCCGCCACCCGCTCCCGCTGCCGCTGGCTGATGAGCGAGCCCATCTCCGTCTTCTCGTCGGCGGGATCGCCGACCTTCAGCTTCGCCGTCGCCTCGGTGAACGCGGCCACCACCTGGTCGTGGACCGATGACTCCACGAAGATCCGGCTCCGGGCACAGCAGTCCTGGCCGGCGTTGTCGAAGACCGCGTAGGGCGACTCGCGGGCGAATCGGTCGAGGTCGGCATCGGCGAAGACGATGTTCGGGCTCTTGCCGCCGAGCTCGAGGCTGACCTTCTTCACGTTGCCGGCCGCCAGCCGAAGGATCTCCTGCCCGGTTGTCGTCTCGCCGGTGAACGCCACCTTTCCGACGCCGGCGTGGGCAGCGATCGCGGCTCCTGCGCTTCCGCCGGGGCCGGTCACGACGTTGACGATCCCCGGCGGGAAGCCGGCCTCGAGGGCCAACTCGCCGAGCTTCAGGGCGGTCAACGGCGTGTACGAGGCAGGCTTGAGGATGCAGGCGTTGCCGGTTGCCAGGGCCGGGCCGAGCTTCCAGCTGGCCATGTTCATCGGGAAGTTCCACGGCACGATGAGCCCGACAACGCCGATCGGCTCGCGGAGGGTGAAGTCGAGCCCGGGCCGGCTGGTGGGAATCGTCTCCCCGAAGTGCTTGTTGGCCGCGCCGGCGTAGTACTCGAACACGAGGCTGACCGCCAGCGCCTCGCCGCGGGCGCCGGCGATCGGCTTGCCGACGTTTCGGCTCTCGAGCCGGGCCAGCTCTTCGATGTGGTCCTTGGCGAGATTGGCCAGCTTCTGGAGGGTGCGGCCACGCTTGGCTGCGGACCAGGACGAGAAGCCCTTCGGGTCGTCGAGCGCCTTCTGGGCGGCAGTCACGGCCCGGTTGACGTCCTCCGGGCCGCCGAGCGGCGCCGTTGCGAGCAGCTCGCCGGTGGCCGGGTTGATGACCTCGAAGGTCTGCCCATCCGCCGCATCGACGTGCTCGCCGCCGATGAGCATCTGGACCGCGCCAAGGGCTTCGGGGGCGGTCGCGCGGGTCTGCGTCGTCATGCGCCGACGAGTATATCCGTGCCCGGTCGAGCGGCCGCCTGAGCCGTCAGTCTGAAGCGCCGGTGATGTAGGTCGGCAGCAGGGTGCGGAGGATGTTCGTCGGGGAGGGGTCGTCGGCGAAGAGGTTCGGGTGATCCGGCGTCCGGGCGGCGAGGAAGCTGCGCGGCCATTCGGTCTCCTGCAGCTCAAGGCTGTACCGCGCCCCGTGGTCGCTGAACAGGACGATGACGCCGCTGGGATCGCGCTCGCTGATCTCGTCGACCATGGCCAGCACCCGATCGTTGACATGCTGCAGGTCTCCGGCCTGGAGCTCGCCAAACTCCTCGACGGTCATGCCCACGTGCTCGATCTGCCACACGAAGAGGCTCTGCACCGGCCAGAAGTCGGGCACCGGCTGAGGGAGGTCGTTCGCATCCCACAGGAACGGCAGATGCGGCTCAAAGATGTGGGCGAGCACGAGCCGATGCGCCTCCGAATCGGCGAGCGAGACGACGCTGTCCAGGCTGGCCTGGAAGTGCTCGCGCAGGGACTCGGTCGGCCAGGTCGGGACCAGCAGCTTGACCAACGGAGCCAGCGCGGAGCGGGCCAGCATGAACTCCTCGAGGGTGTTCATCCCCCCGTTCTGGACGTGTGTGCCGGCCTCGAAGGTCACGAAGCCGGCCGGCGAGTCGATGACCCACCACTCGTAGCCCGCCTCCTGGGCCTCGATCGGGAGCGGCGCCAACGAGAACCGGTGCCGGATGTCCCACTGGTATTCGGGGCTCGTGTCGGTGTTGGGCGGCACCCCCTCGGTCGAGCCGTAGAGCAGGGTGAGGAGAACGTAGTCGCTATGGATCCGATCCGACTCGGCGTCGGGATAGAGGTCGAATCCGCGCTCGGCGAGCGCCGTCTCGAACGCGCTGTTGTCGACGCCGAAGTCGTTCGTCAGCGTGTCGGCCCGCGGGTAGCCGTCGAGCCACACGAGGTAGACGTTCGGGCCGGTGGCCTCCTCGCCCCTGACGACCGGGGGCACTGGCTCCTCGAGGGTGAGCCACGCACGGGCAGCCCCCGATACGAAGAAGACCACCACGAAGACGGCCGTTGCGGTCGAGACGGCGGAAGGGAGGGTCGCCAGCCTCCATCCCCGCCGCCGCGCGACGACCAATGCACCGAGCGCCACCAGACCGACCGCGAGGATCGGCACCAGGAACTGGTCGTAGCTCGAATAGAAGCACAGTCCCCCGACCATGACGACGACGGCCAGCGGGGCGTAGCGGGGGACGAGCCAGGCCGCCACCGCTCCGATGACGAAGGCGAATGGCACCGCCGCGGCCAGCGGGCGGTACACGTAGTAGAGGGGCATCGCGTTGTCGGCGAACCGACCGAGGATGTACCCCGCCAGTCCGAGATAGGCGAGGAAGACGACGAAGGCGACCCGTCTCCAGCGCTGGCTCACCGGTCGATGCTAGCCGTCGGGTCAGAAGTAGTTGACGCTGATCCCGCCGTCGATTACGAAATGGGCGCCGTTCGTCCAGCGCGACTCGTCGCTGGCCAGGTAGATGGCGACGTTCGCGATCTCCTCGGGCGTGCCGAACCGCCCGGTCGGGTTCCGCGCCAGGCGGGTCCGCTTCGCCTCCTCGTCCTTCAGGAGCCAGTCCATGAGGAGCGGCGTTTCGATCGGTCCAGGGCAGATCGCGTTCGAGCGGACGCCGTGCGGTCCGAACTGGACGGCCAGCGAGCGGGTGAGGGACAGGACCGCCCCCTTGGAGGCGGTGTACGCGTCCTGCGGCACCGAGCAGCCCAGCAGCGCCACGAACGAGCTGATGTTGATGACCGATCCGGACCCCTGCTCCACCATGCGCGGGATGGCGTACTTGCAGCCGAGGAACACGCCCCGGACGTTGACCGCCATGACCTGGTCCCACACCGCGACATCGGTATCGGTCACCGAATGGTCGGCCTCCGGCATGATCCCGGCGTTGTTGTAGAGGACGTCGACCCGCCCATACCGATCCATCGCGGCGGCGACCATCGCCGCCGCATCGGTCTCCTGCGAGACATCGGCCTGGACGAACATCGCCTCGCCGCCCGCCGCCCGGACGGCCTCCACGGTTTCGGTGCCGTGGCGCTCGTCGAACTCGGCGGCCACGACCTTCGCTCCTTCGGCGGCGAACATCTCGGCCGCGACCCGGCCCATCCCGCTCCCGGCGCCGGTGATGATCGCGACCTTGTCCGCGAGGCGCATCGGTCGCTCCTCAGCCGCGCTCGAGGTAGCGCTCGCGATCCCA
>DATFEC010000126.1:0-2308 GCA_035251655.1 Candidatus Limnocylindria bacterium
CACCCCGACTGGCGACGGCAGGGGGTGGGCAGCCGACTGCTGCTGGCCCTGCTGGTCGTGGCCGAGGAGCTCGGGGCTGACCGGATGACGCTCGAGGTCCGTGTGTCGAATGCAGCCGCGCAGGCGTTGTACGAAGCGCACGGCTTCGCCATCGCCGGCCGCCGAGAGCGGTACTACACCGATGACGGCGAGGACGCCTACATCATGACCACGCCTCGATTGACCAGTGCCGCCATGCGCGGGCCGATGGCCGCCGCCCGCCAGGCGGCGGCGGCCGACATCGAGGACGAGGCCGGCGACCGGTGAGCGATCCGCGGATCCTGGCCATCGAGACCAGCTGCGACGAGACGGGGGTGGCGGTGGTCACCGGCGGCCGGATCGAGTCGAACGTCGTTGCCAGCCAGGTCGCCCTCCACGCCACGACGGGTGGCATCGTGCCCGAGGTCGCGGCGCGCCAGCAGCTGCGCTGGATCGTCCCCAGCCTCGAATCGGCTTTGCGCGAGGCTGGCGTCGAATGGACCGACCTGGATGCCATCGCGGTCACCTACGGGCCAGGGCTCATCGGCTCACTGCTGGTGGGGGTCAACGTGGCCAAAGGCCTGGCGGCCAGCCACGACCTGCCGCTCGTGCCGGTCAACCACATCGAGGGACACATCTATGCCAACTGGCTGACCGATGCCGGCGATGCCCAGCCCAAGCCGCCGGAGCCACCGTTCCCGCTGCTGTGCCTGGTCGTGTCCGGCGGGCATACCCAGCTGGTGCTCATGGCCGACCACGGCCGGTACCGCCTGCTCGGGCAGACCGTGGACGACGCCGCCGGGGAGGCCTTCGACAAGGTCGGCCGACTCCTCGGCCTGCCGTACCCGGGCGGGCCGGCCATCTCGGCTGCCGCCGAGGGCGCCGCTCCCGCAGCCCGATTCCCCGTGGCTCGTCCCCGCGGGCGCTACGACTTCTCCTTCTCCGGCTTGAAGACCGCCGTCCTGCGCGAGGTGGAGGCGTATCGGTCCCGGGGAGAGCCGATCCCGGTCGACGGCATCGCCGCCGCGTTCGAGCGGGCCGTGGTCGACCAGCTCGTGCGCCGCACGGTTGCGGCCGCCGAAGAGCACGCCGTGGCCGCCGTGGCCCTCGGTGGTGGAGTCGCAGCCAACACGACCCTCCGGCGGACGCTCGCGGACCGCCTCGGCGGGTTGTCCCTGCTCGTCCCGCCACCCGCCTGGTGCACCGACAACGGGGCCATGATCGGGGCCGCCGCCGCCCACCGGTTCGCAGCCGGCGAGCGGGCGGATCCGACGCTGGAGGCAATCCCATCCCTCGCCCTGCCCTGGTTGGACGCGGCCTGATGGGAGGTGCCACCGATGACGCGCTGCGGCCGCCCACCCCCGGGGAGCTGCAGCGGCTGCTCCGCCGGGAGGGCCTCCGTCCGCGACACGGCCTGAGCCAGAACTTCCTGACCGACGAGGACGCACTCGACACGATCCTGTCGGCCGCCGACCTGCGTCCGGGCGACCGGGTGGTGGAGATCGGGCCCGGGCTCGGCGTCCTGACCAGGCGGCTGCTGGCCGCCGACTGCACGGTGGTGGCGATAGAAGTCGACCCCCACCTGGTCGGCTACCTCGGCCGCGAGCTCGAGGATGCACACAACCTGACCCTGGTCCACGCCGACGCGCTGTCCGTCGATCCGGGCACGCTCTTCCCCGGGGAGAGGTATCAGCTCGTCGCGAACATCCCGTACCACATCACCAGCCCGCTGCTGCACCTGTTCCTCGGCTCGGACCACGCCCCCGAGCGGGCCGTCCTGCTCGTCCAGTCGGAGGTCGCCGACCGCATCGCCTCGCCGCCTGGGGACATGAGCTACCTCTCGGTATTCGTCCAGGACCTGGCGGAGGCCAAGGTCGTGGCCCGCGTCCCGGCCAGCGCCTTCGAGCCGGCGCCCGAGGTCGACTCCGCGGTGCTGCGGCTGCTGGTGCGCGCGTCACCCGTCGTCCCGCCGGAAGAGCGCGAGACGTTCCATCGTGTGGTTCAGGCCGCGTTCCGCCAGCGGCGGAAGCAGATCCACAACAGCCTCGTCCGCGAGCTGCCGGTCGACCGCGAGGCCGTCGAGCGAGCATTGGCCGACTGCGCGGTCACCGCGGACCGCCGGCCGCAGACCCTGTCCGTGCCCGAGTGGGCGTGCCTGGCCGCGGCCCTGCGGCCGAACCTTGAGCGAGCCGATGCCTGATCGTGGGGACCGGCTGCGGCTGGCGGCCCCGGCCAAGCTGAACCTTTGGCTGCGGGTCGTCGGTCGCCGGTCCGACAGTTTCCACGAGCT
>DATFEC010000299.1:0-3047 GCA_035251655.1 Candidatus Limnocylindria bacterium
GGACCTGTCCGATCGAGGCCTCCTGGTCATGGCCACCCTGAGTCGGCTCGACATCAGCACGGTCCGGACCGAAGGAGCCGCGCAGTTCCTCGTTGCCGTGGTCTTTGCCACCGACGAGGGGCACCACGTGCACGACTCCGACCCGCGGTTCGAGGCATGGAACCGAGAAGCCGACAGGTACCAGATCGCGGATCCCTATGTCTTCGGCGGTGACGCGATTCTCAACGTGGGACCAGGGTGGGACGTCAGCCGCGCGCCAGGCGGTCGATGAGGCGGGCCTTTACCGCCGGCCACTCGTCGGCCAGGATCGAGTAGTAGACCGTGTCACGGACGTACCCATCGGGCAGGCGCGTGTGCCGGCGCAGGACGCCCTCCCGGACGGCGCCCAGGCGTTCGATCGCGCGCTGCGAGCGCGCGTTGCGCCCATCGGTCTTCAGCGCCACCCGGCCGGCGCCCAGGGTGTCGAAGGCGTAGGTCAGCTGCAGGAGCTTTGCCTCGGTGTTCATCGCGGTCCGGTGCCGGGACGGCGCGAGCCAGGTCCATCCGATCTCGACCCGATCGTGCTCCGGGGCGATGTCCCCGAAGCGGGTCGAGCCGACCGCGCGACCGGTCGCCCGCTCCACGGTTGCCCAGGCCACGAACTCCGGTTGGAGGGCTGCCGCGAGGTAGCCCGGCCAGGTCGCGGGGTCGGCGAGGTTCGAGCCCATGAAGGCCCAGATCGTGCGGTCCTCTGTCGCGGCCTCGACCAGGTCGTTCCGGTGCCGCTCCTCGAGGGGCTCGAGCCGGACGACGCGGCCCTCGAGGACGATTCGCTCGGGGGCCCGCATGACGCCCGCTGGGCTAGGCCCCGGTCGGCGTCCTGACCGCCGCCGCCACCCAGCCGGGGATCTCCCGGCGGAGCGTCTCGAGCGGAAGCGAGCCGTGGCCGAGCACCTCGTCGTGGAACGCGCGGAGGTCGAAGTCGGCCCCCAGCTGCTCGCCGACGTCGGCGCGCGCCCGCTCGATCTCCCGCTGCCCCATCTTGTAGGACAGGGCCTGGCCGGGCCAGATCGTGTACCGATCGACCTCGATCTCGGCGTCGACCATGGGCAGCGAGCCCCGCTCGTGCATGAACTCGATCGCGCGCTCGCGGGTCCAGCCCATGGCGTGGAGCCCGGAGTCGACGACCAGCCGCGCCGCGCGGAAGGACTGGGCGTCGAGCATGCCGAGCCGTTCGGCATCGGTCTGGTACAGGCCCATCTCGTCGGCCAGGCGCTCGGTGTACAGCCCCCAGCCCTCGACATAGGCGGAGCCGGCCATCTTCGCGCCCAGGGTGCGGAAGCGGCCGAGGCCCTGGAGGTCCATCTCGATCGCGATCTGGAAGTGGTGGCCGGGCGTCGCCTCGTGGAACGTGATGGCGGCGATCTTGTGGAGCTGGCGCTGGTCCGGCTGGTAGGTGTTCAGGTAGTACTGGCCCTGGCGCGAGCCGTCAATGGTCGGGGGCATGTAGAACGCCGGGGCGGACTCGCGCTCGCGGTACTCCTCGACCGCGAGGACCGTGCAGTTGGCCGCCGGCAGGCGACCGAAGAACCGCGGCGCCGTGGCGTAGGCCCGATCGGTCTGCTCGCGGGCGAGCTCGATGATGTGCGCCGGATCATTGGTCCGGTTGGCCGGGTCCTCGGCCAGGGCAGCCGCGAACGCGTGACGGTCGGGGTGGCCCTGCCGGCGCGCGATCGCGTCCTTCTCGGCCTCGATCCGCTCCAGGTCCTCCATGCCGAAGGCATGAACCTCTTCCGGGGTGGCGTCCACGGTCGTCTGCATCCGGATCGCCAACCGATAGGCGTCATGGCCGCCGGGCGTGTCCCCCAGGCCCGGCGTCGCCGCCGCGTGCGGCGTGTACGTCTCGGCCAGGTAGTCCCGGAGGCGCTTGAGAGCGGGATAGATGTCCTGCGCCACCGATCCGCGGATGGCTTCCCGACCGTCCTCGTCGGCCACGTTGGCCAGGACCACGGCTGGGGCGACGTCGGCCGGGACGGTCAGCATCCGGTCGATCTGCTCGATCGCCTTGCGGACCGGGACCGCGGCCGACGTTCGGCCGTCCGCGATCCCCTCGTCAAGGGTGCCGATCTGCTGCTCGATGAGCTGCGGGAACGCCGCGAAGCGCTGGAGCATCCGCTCGAGGCTCTCGGGCGTGTCCGCGGGCTGGTATTGCGCGATCTCCGACGGCCACGTCTGGGGTCCGGACATGTGGTTCACCGCCAGCTGGTACAGCTTGCGGTCCTGCGCCTCAAGGAAGTTCCGGGCGATGAGGATGAGCAGGTCGCGGGTGATGACGGACTCGACGTCGAGCGTCTCCGGGTCGATGGCCTCCGCTTCGGCAAGCGCAGCCGAGAGGGCCGCTCGCTCGGCCGCACGGCCGTCCGGGCCGAGGTCGGGCCACCGGTCGTCGTATCGGTTGTCCCCATAGATGGTGGCGGTGATGGGGTCGCGCTCGAGCACGCCCTCCCAGAACCGCTCGGCAAGGTCGGTGACAGCCGCGTTGGGGTCAGTGATGGACACGGAACCGATTCTCCTTGGGCTGGGTTGACGAGTGCCGCGCGAGTGTAGCCGGGTCAGGCCGGTCCGAACAGATCGGCCAACAGCGCCGGCGGCGTCGCCTCCAGCTGGTCGTACCGACACGATTCGGGTCGACGGTCCGGTCGCCAGCGAATGAAGGTCGTGGCATGCCGGAACCGGTCACCCTGGAGGTGGTCGTAGGCGACCTCGCAGACCCGCTCGACGCGGAGCGGCTCCCACGAGAGGTCCTTGCCCCGGTTCCAGCGGCTCGTGGCGCCGGGCATCCGTCGCCCTTCCCAGGCCGCCTCGGCGTCCTTCCACTCGCGCCAGGGATGGCCCGACAGGGCGTTCTTGCGCAGCGGTTTCAACTCCTCAACCAGCTCGCGGCGGCGCGCTTCGGTGAACGAGCTCGTCACGCCGACGCTCTGGAGGGTCCCCGCGTCGTCGTACAGGCCGAGCAGGAGCGACCCGACCATCGTCCCGGGGCCGTTCTTGTGCCAGCGGAATCCGGC
>DATFEC010000207.1:0-2389 GCA_035251655.1 Candidatus Limnocylindria bacterium
GAGGCGGGGCGCCTCTGGCTCCGCGCCCTGCGGGCGGCGAACAAGCTCGGGGATGAGGCCGCCGCCGAGCGCATCCGTATCCGGATCAGCGACGCACCGGGCGGGTCGCCCTAGTCAGTCACCCGCTGGCGGCTCAGGGCGCGGCCACCGCAACCCAGACGGTGGTCCCGAAGACGGCCACGTCCTGGAGAGCACCCCCAATCGTGATCGTGGTCACCAGCGTGTTGGTGGCCGGGTCGATCCGTGACACCGTTCCGCTTCCCGCATTCGCGACCCAGACCGCGCCGGCTCCCACCGCGACCGCCACGGGCCGAGCGCCGACCGTGATCCGGGCGTCCTCCTGGCGCGCGCGAGTGTTGAACCGCACGACGGCGTCGCCGTCGCTGTCCACGATCCATAGCGCATCGGTCTCGACGTCCAGCGCCAGGGCACCGGGAGTGAAATCCAACCCGATCGGCGGGTCCGCGCCCGTGAGCCCGGTTGGGATTCGGCTCAGGCTCCTGCCGATCGCGTTCGATACCCAGGCCGCCCCGCCGCCTGCGGCCACGAACTCGGGGCCGGCGGCGACGGCGATGGGATCGCCAACCCTCCGCGTGGCGGCGTCGACCGGGACCACGCTTTCCCGCAGCTCATCGATGATCCACAGCACGCCGTCGCCATGGGCAATGTCCCCGGGACGGAACAGGAGGGCCGACGGGCCTGGCTGCCGGTCCGGTTGCTCCGCATCGATCTCAGACAGCGTCTCGTCGGTCGTGTTGCCAACCCACACGAGGGGCCCTTCCTCCAGTTCCGCCGCGGCGAGCGCGCGCGGCCCATTCCCAACGCTGATCGAGGACAAGCCGTGGTCCGCGGCATCGATCCGCGACACCGTCCCGGCCGCGAAATGAGTGACCCATGCCGCGGTCGAGTCGGCCGTGATCGCGGTCGGGTCCTCGGTCAGCTCCGCCACGGACTCCGCCCGGTTCGTGGCCGGATCGATCGCCGCGACGCCCGCGCCGGAGAACAGCGGGCCAGCCATCTGGACGTTCTGCCACAGGACGACCCCCGCGATGCCGAGGACGATCACCGCGGCCGCCCCGATGCCGACGAGCGCCCGGCGCCGCCGATCTCCCAGGGTCCGTGATGGCGGCACGACGGGCGTGGTCCCGGTCGACGGCGCCGACGCACCGGTGACCTGGAGCAGCTCGTCGGCCATCTCCCCGCAGGTGGCGTAACGGCCGGCCGGCTGCTTGGCGGCTGCCCGCGACAGGATCGCGTCCAAGGCAGGACTGATGTCAGGCGTGACCGTGTCGCCGACGCTCGGGAACGGGTCGCGAATATGGGCGTACAGGGTCGCGATATCGGTCTCCCGCTCGAACGGTCGCCGGCCAGTCAGGCATTCGTAGGTCAGGCAGGCGAGGGAGTACTCGTCGGCCCGTGCATCGATCGCACGGCCCTCGATCTGCTCCGGCGCGACGTAGGCGATCGTGCCGAGGAACGCGGAGGAGCCCGTGACCCCCGACTCCGACAGGACCCGTTTGGTAAGCCCGAAGTCACCGAGGTAGGCGTGCTCCCCGCGACCAGCTCCGCGGGCCGGCAGCAGGACGTTGCTCGGCTTCACGTCTCGGTGGACGAGGCCCGCTTCGTGCGCGGCGTCGAGCGCGCTCGCGACCTGGGCCACGATTCGCGCCGTCCGCGCCGGCTCGAGCGGTCCGTCGCGGGCGATCAGGGTCGCGAGGTCCACCCCGTCAACGAACCGCATCGCGATGTACAGAACCCCTTCCGCCTCCCCGGCGTCGTACATCGGCACCACGTTCGGGTGGTCGAGGGTGCCGGCCGTGCGCGACTCGCGGAGGAACCGTTCGCGGAACTTCTCCTCCCTGGCGATCTGTGGCGCGACGACCTTCAGCGCCACCTTGCGCCCGAGCCGAAGATGCTCGGCGCGGTACACGACGCCCATCCCGCCGCGGCCGATGATCTCCTCGATCTGGTAGCCGGCGATCTCCCGTCCCAGGAAGCTGTCGGGCTCGGAGGCGGTCATCCCTACCGGCCCCTCAGGCCAGCGAAGAAGCTCGCGGCGTTGGCCCCCAGGGCGTCGATCGCGTAGCCGCCCTCCTGGAGCGCGATCACCGGCCGGTCGAGCGCCCCGATTGCGGCCCCGATCCGGTGGTAGTCGTCGGTCGTCAAAGCGAAGTCGGCGATCGGGTCGCGCTCGAAGGTATCGAACCCGAGCGACAGGACGAGCGGGCTGTCGGGATCGTGATCCCGAATGGCCTGCAGCCCGATCTCCAGGGCGGCGAGGTAGGCATCGCCATCGGTCCGCGGAGGGAGCGGGATGTTCACGTTCATGCCCTCGCCTGCCCCAAAGCCGACCTCCCTGGCGTACCCCGAGTAGTACGGATAGGCTCGG
>DATFEC010000256.1:0-5762 GCA_035251655.1 Candidatus Limnocylindria bacterium
ATTCCTACGCCTGACACCGTCTCATGAGACGTCGGCCACGACTGGCCGCAATAATCGGTGCCCTGGTGGTCGCCACCTCCCTGGTTGGCTCGACGCCTACCGGGCCGGTGCGTGGCGGCGACCCGCTGACGGAGGCGCAGAACCAGCAGCGCCAGCTCCAGGAACAGCTGGCCTCCCAGCAAGCCGCTCTCGATAGCCTGCGGGCCCTCTCCGCGACCCTAGACCAACGGCTCGCCGCGGCCCAGGCGGAGCTGGCATCGGTCAGCACGGAGTACGAGCGGGTCAACGGGCTGCTCGGGGCGGTCGAGCTCCAGATCGCCGAGGTCAAGGCCCGGCTCGAGATCATCCGAACCCGGATCGAGAGCCTTGACAGGATGCTCGCCACCCTGGCGTCCGAGATCGCTCGCCAGACCCGCAGGCTCACCACCCGTGAGTCCCTTCTCGAAGATCACTACCGCGACGCCTATGAGCGGAGCCAGACCTCCCTGCTCGAGGTCCTGCTCGCCGCCGATTCGTTCGAGGTCGTTGCCACCCAGGTCGGCTACCTGCTGACCATCTCCGAGCAGGACGCCGCGCTCGCCGACGAGATCCGCGACCTGCGCGGGGAGCTCAAGTCGAACCAGACCATGCTCGCGCAGGGTCTCGTCGAGCAGCAGGAGGCGCGTGACCTCCAGGAAGCGGAGGAAGCACGCCTCGCGCAGCGCCAGGCCGAGCTGGCCGCCCTGAAGCAGCGACTCGGTGAGCTGGTCATCGCCGCCGAGCAGAAACGGCAGCAGCAGGCGGCTGCCCTGAACGCGGCGCTGGTCGCCCAGGGCGACGTCGAGCGGCAGATCCAGGCCACCAAGGAAGCGGCCGCCGCGGCCAACGCGCTCGTGGCCCGGCTCCTTGCCGAATCACGGCAGCGGGTCAGCCAACGTGGTTTCCGGTGGCCGATGGACCAGTTCGTCATCACCCAGGAATGGGGCCCGACGAACTTCCTGCTCGAGGACGGATACACGTACCGAGGTGTCTACTACCCCCACTTCCATGGCGGGATCGACATGGCGAATGGTTGTGGGAGCCGTATCCGTGCGGCCGCCACGGGTGTCGTCGTCGCCTCCGGGCAACCGCTGTGGCCATGGGATTCCGGCTACGGGGTCGTGATCGACCACGGTGGCGGGGTCCTGTCGTGGTACTGGCATCTCCGCGCCCAGGTCGTCGTCTATCCCGGCCAGGGCGTCGCCGTCGGGGACGTGATCGGGTACGAGGGAAACACCGGCATGTCGACCGGCTGCCACCTCCACTTCGCGATCAACGACAACGGGGTCTGGGAGAACCCGCGCTACTTCCTGCCCTAGTCGCCTGACCGGGGGGCTCAGCCGATGCCGGCCGTCACCTCACCGATGCCGGCGACGGGGCGGTACAGCTTCTCGACGTAGTCCCGCAGAACCCGCTCGGTGGTGAACTCGTCGAGGCCGGTGCGCAGCGCACTGCGCATGACCGCGATCCAGGCTCGAGGCAGGCCGATCGTGTCGCGGTCGAAGAAGGTGGGAATGACCTCGTTCTCGAGGACGCGGTAGAGCGCCTCGGCGTCCTCCTCGTCGGTCCGCTCGCCCTCCGCCGAGCTGGGGCCGATCGCCCACCCGTTCGTGCCGTCGAATGCCTCGTCCCACCAGCCGTCGAGAACGCTGACCGATGGCACGCCATTGAGCGCGGCCTTCATCCCGGAGGTTCCGGATGCCTCGAGAGGCCGGCGCGGAGTGTTCAGCCAGACGTCGACGCCAGCGACGAGGTAGCGGGCGACGCGCAGGTCGTAGTCCTCGATGAAGAAGATTCGGCCCGCCGTCCCGACCCGCCGCGACGCCTCGACAACGCGGCCCAGGAGAGCGCGTCCCGCCTCGTCGGCAGGGTGTGCCTTGCCGGCGAAGATCAGCTGGACCGGCCGATCGGGGTCGGACAACAGATGCGCCAGGCGCCGCGGGTTGCCGAGGATGAGGTCCGCCCGCTTGTAGGTCGCGAAGCGTCGCGCAAAACCGATGGTCAGGGCATGGGGGTCGAGCGCTCCGGCCAGGTCCCCCACCGCCTCCGGCGCGACTCCGTGTCGGACCGACTGGCGGGTCAGGCGCCCGCCGAGGAAGTCGATCATCCGGCGTTTCTGCTCGACATGGGCGGCCCACAGCTCGCGGTCGCTCGCCATTCGCTCGCCGCCGGCCGTCAACGCGTCGCGGATCGGTTCCGACTGCCAGGTGCCCAGGTGAACCCCGTTGGTGACCGAATCGCACGGTCGACCGATCACTTCCTGCCAGGTCGCCGTGGCGGTCCGACCGTGCAGCCGGCTGACGGCGGTCACCACCTTCGCGTGCCGCAGGCCGAAGGCGGTGAGGTCGAAGTCGTCGCGCAGGCCGTGATCAGGCCCGCGGCCGAGCTCTCGCAGCGCCTGCCCGTCGATACCGATGGCCGCGGCGATCGGACCGATGACCTCCTCCGCCAGGGCCGGGTCGTAGCGCTCGTTCCCGGCCGGGACCGGGGTATGGAGGGTCATCACCGTGTCCAGCCCGGCACGGGCGATGGCCCCAGCGCCGTCCAGTCTCGGATCTTCGGCCCGAGCCATTCGCGCCCGCTCCAACAGGACGAGGGCCGAGTGGCCCTCGTTGAGATGCCACGCCGCTGGCTGGATGCCAATGGCATCGAGCGCCCGGGCAGCGCCGACGCCGAGCAGGAGCTCCTGGGTGAGCCGCGTGCCGCGCTCCGCGACGTACAGCTGGTCGGTGATGCGGCGGTCCTCCTCCGCGTTGGCGGGCATGTCGGCGTCCAGCAGCAGGAGGGGCACTCGACCGACCTGCGCCACCCACACCGCCATCAGGACCTCGCGACCGGGCAGGTCGACCGAGATCGCCAGGGGAGACCCCGCCCCATCCGCTGCCCGCCGCAGCGGGATGTCCGCCGGATCGAGGTCCGGTTCGAGGTGCTCCTGCCTTCCCTCGGCATCGATACGCTGGCGGAAGTACCCGCGGTGGTAGAACGGCCCGACCGCCACCAGCGAGAGTCGGGCGTCGGACGCCGCCTTGCACAGGTCACCGGCCAGCACCCCCAGGCCGCCGGAGTAGACCGGGAGCGACTCGTGGAGCGCGAACTCGGCGCAGAGGTAGGCGACCGGCCCACCGAGCTCCGCCCCCAGTCCGGGGGCGTCGTCGGCCATGTACCACCGGAGCCGATCCACGAGGGTCTGGGTGTCCGCCACGAAACGACTGTCCTCGGCAAGCTCTGACCATCGTTCGTCGGTCGTGCGCCGCAGGACATGGATCGGATTCCGCGTCCGCGCCCAGGTATCGGGATCGATGCGGGCGAAGAGGCGGAGCGCGTCGGGGTGCCAGGTCCACCACAGGTTCTCGGCGAGATCGCGGAGCCCGGAAAGTCCGGCTGGGTCGGGCAGATCCACGCGCTCGATGGTCGGAACCCGGACGGGTGGAGCCATTGGCGCCGGATGATATCGGTCAGACGCATCCCACGGTCGGTCGGGACGCGGTACGCTACGGCCCCCCTGATGGACGGCTACTCGGTCAACGAGGCGGCGGCGGTCCTCGGCATTCCGGAAGGGCGCGTGTGGGAGCTGTTGGCACGCGGCGTTCTGTCCGGCTCTACCGAGGTTGGCGGCGATATGCGCGTTTTCCTGCGCGACACGGCCCTCACTGAGACCCCGAAACGCGAAGGGAACGGCAACGGCGGAAATGGCGGCAGCGGGAGCCACGGTGAGCTGACGCCGTTTCGTGAGCTCCTCACCGAGTTTCGCAACCTGACGGAGCGGTACGGACAGGCGTTGCTCGCGCTCGGCGAGGCGCGCGGCGAGGTCGCATCCCTGCGCGGGCGGGTCGACCTGCTCGAAGCGCGGATCGAGCACCGATTGCCCTGGACCGAGGCGGCACCGTCCGCCTGGGCAGGCGAGCCCGACACGCCGTCCGATGCAACGTCCGAAGAAGAGGCTGACGGGGCGGCGCGAGACGAGCCACCCGCCGCAACCGACGTGGTTGCCGACATCTTTGACGCCACCCTCGGGCCGCCCCCTGATCTGGAATCCGAGGCCGAGGAAGAACCGGTGGCCGAGTTGGAGGAACCCGCGGCCGAACAGACCGAGCGAGAACCCGGGGCCGGGCTGGAACCTGCTGTTGAGTGGGAGGAACCCGCAGCCGAACTGCAACCCGCGGCGGAGGTAGAACCCGTGTCCGAGCTGGAACCCGCGGCGGGGGTAGAACCTGTGTCCGAGCCTCAACCCGCGGCTGAGGTGGCGGCATCGGCCGAGCTGGAGGAACCCGTGGCTGAGCCAGAGGAGCCCGCGGCCGAGCTGGAACCCATGGCCGTGTCGGAGGAACCCGTGGCTGAGCCAGGGGAGCCCGCAGCCGAGCTGGAACCTATGGCCGTGTCGGAGGAACCCGTGGCCGAGTTGGAGCCCGCGGCCGAGTTGGAAGTGCCCGACGACCTCGAGTCGGCGAAGCCAAAATCGACCGTGCGTGGCCGTGCGCGCGAGGCATTCACCGGATTCGCCGAGGCTCTCGCACGGGCGCAGGATCCAGCCGCCGCGGCGGTAGCTGCGGACTTCTCAGAGCTGCCCGGTTCTCAGGAGACGGCTGACGCCGTGGCGGCGTACCGCCGCGACACGGAAACGAATGCCGAAGAGCCGCCGATCGCCTCCGTGAGCGAGCCCGAGATCGAATCCGTGGCCGCTACTCAAGCAACGACGGACCTGACCGAGACGCCCGTCTCCGTGGTGCGGCCCGGATACAGCACGGACACTCCCGAGCCGGATTGGATCGCCGAGGAGGATCTGATCATCTCGGCCGGCGAAGACGCATCCGTTCGGGCAGATGAGCTCGCCCGTCAGACGGCGACCGCCAGTGGGGCCTCGCCGGAGATCGATATCGGGGTCGAGGTCGAGGCCGAGCCCGAGATCGTTCAGGCCGACGCAGCTGAGGCCGAGACTGTCGGATCCGCAGACGCGTGGCCAACACTCGAGCATGAGGAATTCGCGGACACAGCGGTCCCGGGCCCCGAACCGATCGAGCCCGAGCTGGTGAAGCCCGAGGTCACGGTCGAGCCCGAAGGCCTGGTCGTGGAGCCCATCACGGCGGAACGTGAACCGACCGAGGCGGACGTCCTCGAGCCGGAGGTGGCCGCCCCGGCCGCGATCGCCGACGTGTCGACGGCAAGTGAAGCAGAGCCCCCGCCCGTCATGACGGCTGCCGCGCCCGAACAGGCCGAGCCCGAGATGACGGCCGAGCCCGAGATGACCGCCGAGCCCGAGACCGCGCCGGGGCTCGATACCACACCCGAGCCCGAGGCACCCGCGGCCCAGGAATCGAGGCTCACGCCCGTGGATATCGCGGCCGAGCCCCCAGCGAGCGAAGACGTCGCGCTCCTCGTGGGGCCGGAGCCATTCGCCGAGCCGCCGATCGTGCCCCCCGAGCCTGCGTTCTGGGAGGCCGGAGCACGGTGGCGCGCCCCGTTTGCGATCGCGCAGCCGGATCCCTGGGAGGCAAGCCCGGTCGAGGCGATGCCCGTGGAAGTGGCTGCCATCGCGACGCCGGCCGTGCCCGACCAGCCAGCCGCGCCCGACCAGCCGACAGCTCCGCTCGCCCGACCTGATGCGGCAGCCTCGGCGTCGGCGATCGCGCCGGTTGCTCCCGAGCCACCGCCCATGGCGCCCGAGCGGCCTACGGGTCCGGCCGAGCCGCCGCCGATGACATCTGAGCCCAAGCCGGAGCCACCGCGCCTGAGCCCGGCCGCCGAGG
>DATFEC010000096.1:0-2823 GCA_035251655.1 Candidatus Limnocylindria bacterium
GTCCTGGCGGGGGCAGGGCCGCCGCGTGGCGGTGCTCGCGGTGGACCCCAGCTCCCCGCTGACCGGCGGCGCGATCATGGGCGACCGGATCCGGATGATGGATCACGTCGGGGACGACGGGGTCTTCGTCCGTTCCATGGCGTCCCGGGGCGCATTGGGCGGGCTGGCCGCCACCACCTGGCTCACCGCCGCGGCGCTCGACGCGGCCGGCTACGACCCGGTCGTCATCGAGACCGTCGGCGCCGGGCAGTCCGAGGTCGAGATCGCAAGCCTGGCCGAGACGACGGTGGTGGTCGAGGTGCCCGAGATGGGCGACGAGGTGCAGGCGATCAAGGCCGGGCTGCTGGAAATCGCGGACCTCATCGTCGTGAACAAGGGTGACCGGCCCGGCGCGGACCGCGCCGCGCGCCAGCTCAAGGCGATGCTGTCCACGGCCGGCGGCCGCGTGGCCCGGCCGGCCCCGCCCGTGCTGATGACGACCGCGACCAGCGGGGAGGGGGTGGAGGCCCTCCGGGACGCGATCGACGCCCACCGCGCCCAGCGCGATCCTGAGCGGGCGCAGGCCAGGGCCGCCGGGCTCATCCGTCGAGCGCTGGCCAGCCGGGCGCAGGCCCGCGCCGTCGAATCCAGCGCGTGGGACGACGCGGTCACGGCCGTCGCCGAGCACCGGGAGGACCCGTTCAGCGCCGCGGACCGACTGCTAGGCTTCGACCAATGAGCCTGGAGCGGGTCTACGTGCTTGGCGCCGGCCTGATGGGTCATGGCATCGCACAGGTCAGCGCCGCGGCCGGCAAGCAGGTGACCCTCGCCGACCGTACTGAGGAGCTGGCAACCAAGGGCCGCAAGCGGATCGCCGGCAACCTCGCCCGACAGGTCGTGAAGGGCAAGCTCGACTCGGCGGACGCGGACGCGATCATGGACCGGGTTGGCACCGCAGTTGGGGTCGACGACGTAGCGGGCCACGACATCGTCATCGAGGCCGTCTTCGAGGACGAGGCCCTCAAGCGCGAAACCTGGGCGGCGGTGACCGATGCGGCGGATCCGGATGCCGTCTTCGCTACCAATACTTCGTCGATCAGCATCACCGCGCTGGCCACCGCCACCGACCGCCCGGACCGATTCATCGGTCTGCACTTCTTCAGCCCGGTGCCGGTCATGAAGCTCGTCGAGATCATTCGTGGCCTCGAGACGTCCGATGCCACCGAGCAGGCCTGCCGCGAGCTTGCCGCGGAACTGGGCAAGACGGTGATCAGCTCGAAGGATTACCCGGGCTTCCTGGTCAACCGGATGCTGGGTCCGTTCATCAATGAGGCGGTGTTCGCCCTGGCCGAGGGCACCGGGACGGCCGAGGACATCGATGCGGGCGCCCGCTTGGGGCTGAACCACCCCATGGGTCCGCTCGAGCTGGCCGACTTCGTCGGCATCGACGTCATGCTCAACGTCATGGACGTGCTGCATCGCGGCTTTGGCGACCCGAAGTTCCGCGCCGCGCCCCTACTGCGCCAGATGGCGGCCGCCGGCCACCTCGGCCGAAAGACGGGTCGTGGGTTCTATCGGTATGACGAACAGGGGAATAAGATCGGCTAGCCCACCCGCGTGCCACCGAGCAGAGGAGATACCGATGACCACCGCGGCACCTGCCCCACCCGCGGCCGCCACCGATGGGATTTCAACCTCGCCCGGCTCCCGCCGGATGTGGAACGAGGTCGAGCCGCTCCTCATGCCGGAGGCGGAGAAGGCGCGGAACGTGGTGGAGCTGATCCATCGGTCGGTCGAGCGCATCCCGGACAAGGAAGCGCTGCGCTGGAAGCTGCCAAAGGACGGCGGCTGGGTGAGCAAGACCTACGCCGAGTTCTGGGACTGGGTCACCCGTGCGTCGCTCGGACTCCAGGGGCTCGACGTCAAGGACGGCGAGTCGGTCTGCATCATGTCCCGGACGCGCCCCGAGTGGCTGGTGGCGGACATCGCCAGCTGGGCGTTGGGGGCGGTGTCCTGTCCCATCTACCCCCAGACCGAGGCCGGGCAGGCGGCCTTCATCCTGAACAACGTCGGCGCCGTTGCCGTCTTCGTGGAGAACGCCCAGCAGGCGGCGAAGATCGAGTCCATCAGGAGCCAGGTCCCGACCCTCCGCCACGTCATCACGTTCGACGCCGCCGGCAAGTTCCCCGCCGGGACCATGACCCTGGAGGAGCTCGCGAGCAGCGGTGGCGATGACACGCGACGGAAGGCCTGGGAGGCCGCGTGGCGGGCGATCGACCGAGAGCACGTGGGCACCGTCATCCACACCTCGGGCACGACCGCTCACCCCAAGGGGGCGACGATCCGGCACGGCAACCTGCTTTACAACTACGAAGCCGCGGTCCAGATCATCGACTTCTACGAGACCGATGTCTTCCTGTCCTGGCTGCCGCTGTCCCACATCTTCGAGCGGCTGACCGGCGAGATCATCCCGCTGGCGCACGGGTCGACGGTGGTCTACGCCGAGTCGCTCATCGAGCGGCTGGCAGACAACATGGTCGAGGTCAAGCCCACGGTCATGGCCGCCGTTCCGCGCTTTTACGAGCGGGTGTACGGCCGGGTCCTGGCCTCTGTCGAGGCCTCGCCGCCGCTCCGCCGCCGGATCTTCCACTGGGGGATCGGTGTCGGGCGGAAGCGGTACGAGAACCATCTCGCCGGGAAGGACGACGGCATCGGCCTGAAGATCCAGCATGCCCTTGCCGACCGGCTCGTCTACCACCGGGTCAAGGCCCGGACCGGCGGACGGGTGCGGTACTTCGTGTCGGGCTCGGCTCCGCTCTCACGCGAGGTGGGGGAGTTCTTCTA
>DATFEC010000181.1:0-2751 GCA_035251655.1 Candidatus Limnocylindria bacterium
CACCGCTCCCCTGGTCCGCCGAGTCATGGCCACCTACTTCAGCCGCTGAAATCTGCGGTCAGACCGGCGTCCGTGTTTTGACACCGCGAGCGGGCGACGGGTAGCATCGAACCGCTGAAATCCGCCTCGAACACCGGTTCACCGCCGGAATCCGGAGCCGACCGCTGGGGGATCCAAAGGGGACGCTCGATGAACTGCGAACGCCCATGACAGCCTGGGAAGCGGTGCCCCTGCGTTTTCAGACGGCGGAGGTCGGCGTCGACTGGCTCCAGTGCAACATCGAGTGCCAGGAAGGCTGCCCGGTCAACACCAACTGCCGCGGCTACCTGATGCTCGCTGCGGAGGGCCGGTTCGAGGAGGGCTACATCCTCGCCCGCGACCCGAATCCGGTGGCCGCCATCTGCGGCTACGTCTGCTCCGCCCCGTGTGAGAAGGCCTGCCGCCGAGCGGACATCGACAAGCCGCTTGCCATCCGGGCAATGAAGCGGTTCCTCGTCGACTGGCATTACGCCAACAACATGCCCGACGACATCCAGGTCGCTCCTCCAACCGGCAAGAGCGTCGCGGTCATCGGCGCCGGTCCGGCCGGCCTGAGCGCGGCCAAGGAGCTGGCGGGGTGGGGCCACGAGGTCCACGTCTACGATGCGCTCCCGTCCGGGGGCGGAACCTGCCTGATCGGCGTTCCCGCCTTCCGCCTCCCGCGCGACGTGATCGAGCTCGACGTGAACTGGGTCGCCAAGCATGGCGCGGAGTTCCACTACAACGTTGAGGTCGGCCGGGACATCACGATGGATGAGCTGCGGACCCGGCACGACGCAGTGGTCGTCGCCACCGGCTGCATGTATCCGGTGGCGATGAACGTCCCCGGCGAGGAGCTGGATGGCGTCATCTACGGGGTGGACTTCCTCAAGCGGGCCAACCTCGGCCAGGAGCAGTGGGTCGGCGAGCACGTCGTCATCGTCGGCGGCGGCTACACCGCGATGGACTCGAGCCGGACCGCGCTGCGGCTCGGCGCGAAGACGAGCGTCGTCGTCTATCGCCGTGGCCCGGAAGAGATGGTGGTCGACGAGGAGGAGCAGCACGAGACGCGGTTCGAGGGCGTCCGCTTCGAGTACTTCGCGGCCCCGGTCGAGATCCTCGCGGACGAGGATGGGCACGTGAAGGGCGCGGTCTTCCAGCGGACGAAGCTGGGGCCGCCAGATGAGTCCGGGCGGCGGACGGCGGAGCCGATTCCCGGCAGCGAGTTCGTGATCCCGTGCGACATGGTCATCCCCTGCACCAGCCAGTCCCCCGACAACAACGTCCTCGGCGAGTACGGCTCCCCGCTGAACCGCCACACCGGGGTTACCGATACCCGCGAAGTGGTGGCCGGCGGATCGCTCTCGTCGTGGGGCAGCCAGCCGCTGAACGGGTCGACGCCGATCGGTCCTGACGGCAAGAAGCTGAACGCGCTCGAGTTCGAGCTCATGCGCGGCAAGATCGTGACCGACAGGAACACGTTCGCCTCGAACGTCGACGGCGTGTTCGCGGTGGGCGACTACGTCACCGGTCCGGCGACCATCATCGAGGCCGCGGGCCTCGGCCGCCGCGCGGCGCGCGCCGTTGACCGCTGGCTGTCCGGCGTGCGCGGCGAGGAGCTCGCCCAGCTCCCGGTCATCAACCGCGCCACGATCACCCAGGCCCTCGACCACGACATGCCCCGCTTCTACGAGGCCATCCCCCGGCAGCACATCCCGATGGCCCCGCCGGAGATGCGGCGCGACTTCACCGGACTGGTCGAGATCGGCTACGACACCCGTGGCGCCATCTCGGAGGGGGCTCGCTGCCTCCAGTGCAACCACAACATCAACATCGACGGACCCCGCTGTATCCTGTGCGGGCTCTGCGCTGACGTCTGCCCCGAGGGCGTGATCTACATGGTCGACAAGGCGCAGGTGGGCGGTGACGACCCCGAGGTCGACCTGTTCCAGTCGTGGCCGCGGGGCATCGCAATGATCATCGACGAGGAGCGCTGCATCCGGTGCAACCTGTGTGTCGAGCGATGCCCCACGAACTGCATCACCATGGACCGCCTCGAGCTCGAGCGGTTCACCCCTGACGGGAAGGTCCTGTTGGAGAGCTACAAGGACAACGTGCTCGGCCAGGTCGGACAGCAGGCCGGGATGGTGGTGGAGCGGTGACCCGCAAGCCGCCCGGCCAGGACTGGCTTCCCATCCGGATGGTCAAGGAGTCGAACTTCTGGCGGTCCCTGATCCGCCAGCCGTACCCGACCACCTCGCGGACGCGGGCCCTGGCGGTGATGAACAACGTGTTCCTTCACCTCCACCCGGTGCGCGTGAAGCGCCACGCGGTGCGCTACACCTACACGTTCTGCCTGGGCGGGGTGAGCTTCTTCCTGTTCCTCGTTCTGACCGTGACCGGGCTGTACCTGATGTTCTTCTACGTCCCCTCGGTCGATCGTGCCTACCAGGACATCATCGCCATCGAGAACAGCGTGGCCTTCGGCTCGCTGGTGCGGAATATGCACCGCTGGGGCGCCCACCTCATGGTGCTCACCGTGTTCCTCCACATGATGCGGGTCTTCTATCACGGGGCGTACAAGCCGCCCCGCGAGTGGAACTGGGCGGTTGGCACGTTCCTGCTGTTCTGCACCCTGTGGCTGAGCTTCACCGGCTACCTGCTGCCGTGGGACCAGATCGCGTTCTGGGCCGTCAACGTGGGCAGCTCGATGGCCGCCTACGCCCCGGTCGT
>DATFEC010000083.1:0-2641 GCA_035251655.1 Candidatus Limnocylindria bacterium
GGCCGGGGTGTCGGGCAGGTCATCGAGGTTGCCGCCGGTGGACAGCTCGATGCGGAGGAACGGCGTGCCGGCGAGGATGAGCAGGAATAGGATGGGTCCGCCGATCGCCACCGGGTGGCGCATGACCCGGGCCGCGACCCGCGACCAGAATCCGTGGCCGTGCCGCCGTTCGGCCTCGGCCGGGTCGTCTTCCACGAAGCGGAAGAACCGCGGGACGGGCACCTTCCATCGGTTGACGCGATGCCCGAGCAACGCGAGCAGGGCCGGGAGCACGGTTAGCCCGAAGAGCATGGTGGCCAACACCACGACGACGCCACCGATGCCCATCGAGCGCAGGGCCTCGGCCTCGAACACGATCAGCGCCGCAAGACCGATGGCCACCGCCACCCCGGAGACCGCGACCGCCTTGCCAACCGTGGCCATCGTCCGCTCGACGGCCGTGTCCACGGGGTGGTGGAGCAGCTCTTCGCGGAACCGGCTGACGAGGAACAGGGAGTAGTCAATCGCCAGCGCGAGGCCGATCATCGTCGCCAGGTTGGTGACGAAAATCGACATGTCAGCCTCATTGGCCAGCAGGCCGATGATCGCGAAGGTCGATGCCAGCGAGAACCCGGCGATCAGCAGCGGCAGGCCGGCGCCGACCAGGGTGCCGAACACGACGAGCAGGATGGCCCCCGCGATCGGCAGGCTGATGAGCTCCGCCTGGCGCAGGTCCTCCTCGATGACCGCGTTGAACTCCTCGTAGACCACCGGGACGCCGGTGATCCACATCTCCTCGACCTCGGCCGGCTGCTCGACGATGCTCACCAGCCGGCGCGAATCTTCGACGGCCTCCTCATCTGGCGAGTTCAGGCGCACCAGGGCGAAGGTGGTCGATCCGTCGAACGAGAGGAAGCGTGGGTCACCGTTGTCGGCGTAGGTGATGATCTCGTCGACGGCCGGGTCGTCGGCCAGCGGCGCGACCGCCTCGTCGACGACGTCCTGGAACGCCGGAGATGCGGCGTCCTCGTCGGCGTCACGGAGGATGACGAAGATGGCGGTCGCCTGCTCCCCGAACCGGTCGGCAAGCAGCTGCTCGGTGGCCATCGATTCCGATCCTTCGATCTGCCAGCCGCCCTGCGAGAGGTCCCCGCCGGCCTGGCTGACCCACAGCGTCAGACCGATGACCACGGCAAGGCCGATGGGCGGGATCCAGCGCCGGAAGCGGTAGTCGAATCGACCTAGGGCGGCGAACATCGACGGTGACTCTAGCGGACGTCGCCGATGCACGCCGGGACGCCTTCCGACGCGCCTATCATCGCCGTCGATGAGCCGAGGCCACCCGGCGTGACCGCCCTCGCGCCCGCCACCTGGTGGCGAGGCCTCGGTGGCCTGACCCGTTCCGGCAGTGCGGTCGAGGGCCTGTCCTGGGCGCTGTACGACTTCGCGAACACGATCTTCTCGTTCGCCATCGTGAGCTTCGCCATGGGCCCGTGGACGGTCCGTGCCCTGGGCGAGGCGAACGGGACGTTGGCGTTCACCGTCGCCGGCAGCCTGTCGGTGCTGCTCAACGCCATCGTGTCGCCGGCGCTCGGTGCGGTCAGCGACCGGACGGGAGGGCGGAAGCGCTACCTGTTCGTGTTCACGGTGCTGTGCGTGGTGCCGACCGCGGTCATCGGTCTGGTCAACATCTGGCTCGGCCTGCTGGCTTTCGCCATTGCGAACTTCGCCTTCCAGGCCGCGCTGATCTATTACGACGCGATCCTGCCCGACGTCGCCCTGCCGGAGAAGCGCGGCCGGCTGTCGGGGATCGGCGTCGGCCTCGGCTACCTCGGAACCATCGTGTCCGGACTCCTGCTCCGCTTCACGACCGACGACCAGGGACTCATCACGGCGGCCAGCTTCATGCTGGTGGCGTCGCTGTTTGCCGTGTTCGCGATTCCGATCTTCCTCGTCGTCCGCGAGCGGCCACGGACCGACGCGACGCCGTTCCGGGTCATGGATGCCATCGGTTCATGGCGGCAGCTGGGCGTCACCTGGCAGCACGCCGGGGAGCAGCCGGGCCTCCGCCGATTCATCGTGGGCCGCTTCTTCTACTCTGATGGGGTGAACACCGCGATCGCGGTCATGAGCCTGTTCACGATCAACGCCATCGGCTTCACCGAGGGCGAGGCCCTCTACGTCCTGCTCGGCCTGACCGTGGTCGCGGTCATCGCGTCCTTCGGCTGGGGCTATCTCGCCGACCGCTGGGGCCCGAAGCGAACGCTCCTGACGGTGCTTGCGTCCTGGGTCCTCGGTCTGCTGATCATCGGCCTGGTGACCGACAAGGTCGTGTTCCTCCTGGCCGGCGCCATCCTGGGCTCCGGCCTGGGCGGAACCGCTGTGACCGACCGCCTCCTGCTGCTTCGTCTCGCCCCCGCCCACCAGGTCGGCGAGATGTTCGGCATGTTCGGGCTGGCCGGGAAGTTCAGCGCGGTCATTGGGCCGGTCGCGTTCGGGTTGATCGTGTTCTTCCTTCTCGAGCCGTTGGGCAGCCCGCTCGCCTACCAGGTCGCGATCCTGTCCCTGCTGATCCTGATGGTGATCGGCTACTGGATCGTCCGCGGCGTCCCCGAGCCGCCACCCGAGCGGGCACAGGAAGCCGAGGCCGTGCTGGCCGGGC
>DATFEC010000080.1:0-4507 GCA_035251655.1 Candidatus Limnocylindria bacterium
CCTCGTGCACGGTCAGCAGCGAGCCTCGGTTCGCGAGTCCGCCATGCAGCGCTTCGCGGCGGGGGAGACGGACGTCCTGGTCGCCACCACCGTCATCGAGGTCGGCATCGACATCCCGAACGCGACGGTGATGGTCATCGAAGACGCGGAGCGCTTCGGCCTCGCCCAGCTGCATCAGCTCCGCGGCCGTGTCGGCCGCGGAGCGCATCGGTCCTTCTGCATCCTCCTGTCCGACGCGACCGATGAGCTGGCCCGCCGGAGGTTGGAGGTCGTCCGCGACTCGAGCGATGGGTTTGCGATTGCGGAGGCGGACCTCGAGCTGCGGGGCGCCGGCAACGTGCTCGGCACCCGGCAGTCGGGCCTGCCGCCCCTGCGCGTTGCGTCGCTGTTCAACCCCCGTCACCTCGAGCTGGCGGCCCAGGCTCGGACCCTGGCCCGCGCCCTGGTGTCTGAGGACCCCGCCCTCGCCGGGCGAGGCGAGCTTATCCGCGAGCAACGAGCCTTCACCGATCCGGACGCCGAGGGTGACGCAGCCTGATGCGGGTGATCGCCGGCTCGGCCCGTGGCCTGCGCCTTGCCGCTCCGAAGGATCCGCGGACAAGGCCGATCAGCGACAAGGTGAAGGAGTCCCTGTTCGGGGCGATCGGCGATCGGGTGCTCGATGCGCGGGTCCTCGACCTGTACGCGGGGAGTGGCGCGATCGGGATCGAGGCCCTGTCCCGGGGCGCGGCGAGCGCAACGTTCGTCGAGCGGGCCCGCCCGGCGGTGGCGGTCATCCGCGAGAACCTGGCGCGGACCGGTCTCGGAGAAGCGGCCGTGATCCATGCCCAATCGGTAGAGGCCTTCCTGGCCGCCACCGCCGAGCCGCCGTGGGACCTTGCGATCCTCGATCCGCCCTACGCGGAGCGTACACTCGACCTGCCGCTGGAATGGCTGCGGCCGCATCTCGCGCCCGGCGCGCTGGTCGTGGTCAAGCATTTTTGGCGGACACCGATGCCGGCCGGAGCCGGCCTGGCGATCACCCGCCGCCGGCGCTTCGGCGAGACGGCGCTGACCTTCCTGGAGGAGGAGCGATGACCCGCGTGGCGGTCTTCCCGGGGTCGTTCGACCCGATCACGAGTGCCCACCTCGACGTCGCGCGCCGGGGAGCGGACCTGTTCGACCGACTGGTCATCGGTGTCCTCGACAACACACGCAAGAGCCCGCTCTTCTCCACCTCCGAGCGTGTGGCGCTCATCACCGCGGAGGTCGGTGACCTCGGCCCATCGGTCAGCGTCGAGGCGTTCAACGGGCTGACGGTGGAGTTCGCCGCCCGCCACCAGGCAGGCTTTGTCATCCGCGGCCTGCGCGCGATCAGCGATTTCGAGGCTGAGCTGCAGATGGCGCACACCAACCGCCGCCTGGCACCGGATATCGATACGGTGTTCCTCATGACCGGGCTGGAGTTCGGGTACGTGTCTTCGACCCTGGCCAAGGAGGTGGCGACCTTTGGCGGAGATGTGTCCGGCATGGTGCCGCCCAGGGTTGCCCAGGCCCTCGCGGAGCGGGTGGCCCCTGGCTGAGCTCGCGGTATGACGTTGTACGACGGCGGCGACCGGGTGTAGTATCGGCCACAACCGCGTCGGAGGTCATGCCACGGACATCTTGTTCCTTGTCGAGCGCCTCGAGGTGCTGGTCGCCACTGGCAAGCGGGTCCCGCTTACGAACAACGTCGTCGTCGACCAGGGGGCCGTCCTCGAGCTGGTGGACCAGATCCGGGTCGCCATGCCGGAGGAGGTCCGCCAGGCGCAGCGCATCACCGGGGAGGCCGGACGGATCGTCGAGCACGCCCGCGAAGAGGGCGACGCAATCATCGCGCGTGCCCAGGAGCAGGCCGCGCACATGCTCGAGGAGCGCGAGCTCGTGCGACTTGCCCAGCAGCGTGCGGGGGAGATCCTCGAGCAGGCGACCCACGAAGCCGGTGACGTGCGAAGTGGGGCGGACGAGTATGCCGCTGGCGTGCTCATCCGGCTCGAGGGGGAGGTCACCAAGACGCTGACCAGCATCAAGCACGGAATCGAGATGCTTGACCAGCGTCGCGGGCCGGCCACGGTCGATGCCATCCCCGTCCAACCCGAGGCCGATCGAGCAGTCGGAACGCCCGTATCGGGGTGACCCGCCTGAACGTGGCGGGTCTGCTGCGGGAGCCGGCCGGCGCGACCCGTACCGTCGAGTTGGGCGAGCTGGAATGGGCGCCCATCGGCGACCAGCCGCCGCGCCGGGTGCTCGGCACCCTTCGCCTCCAGCGGACAAACCGGGGGATCGTGGCGTCCGGCCGGGCTCGGACGCTCGCGCGGCGGACGTGTATTCGCTGCCTGGACGAGTTCGACGAACCGGTAGACGTTGAGCTCAACGAGGAATTCATTCCCACCCTCGACGCCACCACGGGAGCAGCGGTGAGCGTCGATGACGCTGATGTCGACGTCGCCCGAATCGACGCCCACCACGAGATCGACCTGGCTTCCCTCCTGGCCGACGAGCTCACGCTGGCCGAGCCGATGCACCCGTTGTGCCGCCCGGAGTGCCGCGGGCTGTGCCCGGTGTGTGGACGCAGGTTGGACGACCCGGGACACGAGGACCACGAGGGCGTCGAGGTCGACCCCCGTCTCGCCTCGCTGGCTGACTGGAAGCCGCCGCCAGACTGACCCGGTGGTCGCGGCCACGGGCCGCGGCTATACTGCGGCGTCCTCACCCCCGATCCAGATCAGGAGAGCCCTGTGGGCGTCCCCAAGCGAAGAGCATCGAAATCCCGGAAGGGCGAGCGCCGTGCCCACCTTGCGCTGCGTGCACCGACCCTGGTCGAGTGCGACCACTGTCATGAGCTGAAGCGCGCTCACACCGTGTGCCCCACCTGCGGCTGGCACAACGGCCGCGAGGTGGTGCCGCCGCCGGCGCCCACCCCGACCGAGTCCGGCCGCTGACGGTCGGCCCGATGCGCATCGCGGTCGACGCGATGGGCGGCGATCTCGCGCCGCGCGAGATCGTCCGGGGGGCAATCAACTATGCCGCCACTCACGCCGACGAGGTCCTCCTCGTGGGGGATGTGCCGCGTCTCGAGCGCGAAGCGGACGAGTACGGCCGCGGTCGCCCGGCCAGCGTGTCGTTCGTCGACGCTCCGGAGGTGGTCGAGATGGGCGAGTCGCCAGCGGCCGGCGTCCGCCGCCGCCGGTCGTCGATCCGGGTCGCGACCGACCTCGTCCGCGACGGGCAGGCCGACGCAGTGGTCAGCGCCGGCTCAACCGGCGCCACCATGGCGGCAGCCATCTTCCGCCTCGGTCGGCTGGAGGGAATCGACCGACCGGCCCTGCCCGCCTACTTCCTGACCCCGTCGGGGCCGCTCGTCCTGCTCGACGTCGGGGCCAACGTTGACTCCGAGCCGCACAACCTCGTCCAGTTCGCGGCCATGGGCTCGCTCTACGCCGAGCGGGTTCTTCACGTGCCATCGCCTCGGGTCGGACTGTTGAACATCGGGGAGGAGCCGGAGAAGGGTGATGCCCTGACCCGCGAGGCGTTTATTCGCCTGACCGCCTCGGACCTGCACTTCGTCGGCAACGTGGAGCCGCACGACCTGGCGAGCCACATAGCCGACGTGGTGGTGTGCGACGGGTTCGTGGGCAACGCCATGATCAAGCTCACCGAAGGCCTGACTTCGTACATCTTCCGCTCGATCCGGGAGGATCTCCTTCGCGGGCCGGTGGCCCCGATCGCGGTCCTCGCCCTCCGACCGGGCATCGACCGCCTGCGCCACCGGTTCGACTACGAGCAGTTCGGCGGCTCGCCGCTGCTCGGCGTGCGCGGAGTGAGCATCGTGACCCACGGTCGGGCCAAGGCCCGGATGGTGGAGAACGCGATCCGAGTCGGGTCGGAGGCGGCAGCCGCCAACATGCCCGCGGTCATCGCCGAGTGGAGTCGCCGCCATCCGGGCCTTGCCGCTGAACCCAACGACGCGGCGGACGACGGGGCCGCGGCGCCGACACCGATTCCGGTGGAGCCCGCCTCCTAGGTGGCGGGCCGCGAACGGCCGGCCCGGCGCGCTCGCCGGCTGGCCATGGTGGCCCTCTTCGAGGCCGAGTTTCCGCCCCAGCAGGCCGGCCGCGCGCTCGACCGCCTGGCTGCCGACTGGGAGGCCGAACCGTCGGTCGTCGAGCATGCCCGTGCGATCGTCGCGGGCGTCGTCCGCCACACCACCGAGCTCGACGCGGAGATCGCGGCTCGTGCACCGAAGATCCCCGTCGCGGAGCTCGGGCGGATCGAACGGACGATCCTCCGGAGTGCCCTTTTTGAGGTGCTATACTCCGCCGCGATTCCGAGCGGAACGATCCGCGATGCGGTCTCTCTCGCTCGGACGTACGCCGGGGAATCGGCGGCCCGACTCGTCGGTGGCGTCCTCCGAAGCGTGGCCAGACCCGAACCTGTCAGACCCGAACCTGAGGGAGACGAAGGGTGACCGACGGCACCACGTTCGAGC
>DATFEC010000075.1:0-2629 GCA_035251655.1 Candidatus Limnocylindria bacterium
GGGCCCGATGGCGGCTTCGACTGGTCAGCGCCCGACGCGGAGGTCTTTCGCTTCTGGATCGACGAGATTCGAGGGGTCGGCGTCCACCTGCTGGGACGACGGCTGTACGAGACGATGCTGTACTGGGAGACGGCCGACCAGGATCGAACCCTTGACGACGCAGAGCTCGAGTGGGCCGCGCTCTGGAACCCGCTCCCCAAGGTGGTGTTCTCCACCACGCTGTCGGCGGTTCAGGGCAATGCCCGCCTGGCCACTGGCGGCCTGGCGGAGGAGATCGAGCGGTTGCGAGCCGAGCCGGGGGAGGGCGACATCGCGATCGGCGGCGCGACGCTCGCCGCCGAGGCGGCAGCGTTGGATCTGATCGACGAGTACCAGGCCATTGTGTACCCGGTGCTGGTCGGCGGCGGCATCCCGTTCTTCCCCCGGCGCGAGCGCCGCGTGGATCTCGAGCTCGTCGAGACGCGCACCTTCAGCTCGAGATTCGTCTACCTCCGCTACCGCGTGGCGCGCTAGGCGGCCACCCGCCCCTTCGGGTGCGCGCAGACCGCCGCCGCGTTGAGGCGGTCAGGGCAGCCGGCGAATGACGGTGGCCCGGAAGGGCCCCGCCAGGAGCTCGAGCACCGGACCATAAGCACCGGCGGCCATGGCCTTCGCGAGATGCGTCGTCCGTGCTTCAGGCGACTCCCAGTCCGCGATGTCGATGAGCAGGTCGGGGTCGTCGGGCGACTCGTAGTAGGTGCTCCCGCGGTAGCCGGTCGGTCGGTCGCGCGTGGCGAGCTGCTCGATAAGCGATCGCAACTCGTCGCGCCGCCCTGGTTGGGCTTTCAGCTCGACGATGACTTTGACTGCCAAGGCATTCCTCCCGTCGAGACTCTACAGCCGCAGGTCACCGGTTCGAGGCCAGTCGGTTGCCCGCCAAGCTCACGATCCGGGCGGGCGGCAGCCAGGTAAGCCCCTGGGACCCGGCTACCGATTCGACGCGTCAGGCCGTCGATGGTCCGTGGATGTGGCGCCGTCGGTTGACGAACCAGACCAGCAGCACGACTGGGACGCCGACGATCAGGCCTCCGAGGAGGGCCTCATCGAACGAGAGCCCGTCGATCTGAGGCTGGAGCTCTTCCACGGTTGCCCACGCGAAGATCCACTCGCTCGCGACCAAGCCGCCGATGAAGTAGCCAATCGACCCCACCAGCCACATCCATCGAGTGTCGCGCCCGAAGATGAGGTGGGCGATGACGCCGAACACCGCGGACAAACCGACCAGGATCGCCATGGCCTGAAGGCCAAGATCAAACTCCACAGCACACCTTCCTTCCGCAGACCCCGTGACGGTCCGCGCAGATACCATCGCCGCAGGCTTTGATGCGTACCAGAGCCGGACGGCCTGATCCTCGAGGACCTCCGGCAGCCGGGTAGTGGTCGGCGGCATCCGGCGATCCGCCACGAGCGACGCACCGGCTATCCTGAGGCTCACCGTGCACGCCGCCCCGAGCACCCAAGACCCGCATCCGATCGACGAGCCGAAGGCCTACCAGGACCTGCTCGTCGGTTTCGTCGGGGACGACGATCCGGCGGCCGTCCAGGCCGCCACGCCCGGGCAGATCCGCGCCCTGCTCGCCGAGGCTGGCACCGATGGGCGGACCCGGCCCGAGCCCAAGGAATGGTCCGTCCTCGAGTGCGTCGCCCATATCGCTGACGCCGAGATCGTCTATGCCGGGCGGTACCGATGGATCCTGGCCCACGACCAACCCGAGCTCATCGGCTACGACCAGGACCTGTGGGTCAACCGGCTCCACCAGCCGGTCGAGGAGCCCGCCCAGCTGCTCGCGCTCTTCGAGCCGCTTCGCCAGGCGAACCTGGACCTGTGGGCGCGCACGCCGATCGCGGACCGCGCTCGGGTTGGCCTGCATCGCGAGCGGGGACCGGAGAGCTTCGCGCTGTCATTCACCCTGATCGCGGGCCACGACCGGCTGCACTTGGCACAGGCGCGCCGCGCCCTCGAGCTGGTGAGCGCGGCGGGCTGACCCGGTGACGATCCTGCTCCTGGTCCACGTGATCGCGGCGATCGTCGCCGTCGGCGCGAACCTGACTTATGCCATCTGGTTCCGTGCAGCGGGCATGGACCGAGATCGGCTCGTGTTCGTGATCCGGACCGTGCGCATGATCGACAGCCGGGTCGCGAACCCGGCCTACATCGTCCTGCTCGTCACCGGGGTGCTCATGGTCCTGGGTGGTGCCTTCAGCTTCACGACCGGCTGGATATTGGCGGCCATCGGGTTGTATGTCGCGACGGCAGTCATCGGTCTCGTCGCCTTCGGACCGGCCATCCGGCGGCAGCTGGTCGAAGCCGAGCTTGACGTCGGCTCGGAGGCCTATCGGGCGGCCGCCAGGCGCTCCACGGCACTGGGCATCGTTACCACGGTCCTGGTCCTGATCATCGTCGTGCTGATGGTGACCAAGCCGTTCTGACCGGGGGTCCGCGGTACCTATCTCCCATTTCAGCGCCGGGGCCGGCGCGCCACCCTGCGCCCATGCCGTTCCTGCCGGCAGAGCCGATCACCGTCCTCTTGACCATGAGTGGCCTCATCCTGGGCACCATGGCCTACATCCGCATCCTCCGACGGCGCCA
>DATFEC010000041.1:0-3402 GCA_035251655.1 Candidatus Limnocylindria bacterium
CGTCCGGCCGCGCCGGCGTGGCCATGAAGCCCTGGACGAACGCGGTGTAGGTCTCGTTGATCAGGCGGCGCGACTCGGCGGCAATCGTCTCGAACACGAGCGAGCTCTTGCCCGAGCCGGACACGCCGGTGAAGACCGTCAGGCGCCGCTTCGGGATATCGAGGCTGACGTCGCGGAGGTTGTTCTCCCGCGCGCCGCGGACCTCGATCGCGCCCCAGGGCGCCTCGCCCTCGTCGTGCCGACCCGTGCCGCTCAGGCCGTCGCCTCCTGGGCGACCTTCGCCGCCCGCGAGGCTTTCGCGGGCTGGAGGATCCGGATCCCGTTGCCGAAGGGGTCCCGGATCCCCAGGTCGATGCCGTATCCGTGCTCGATCGGCTCCTGGGTGAAGTCGGTCACGCCGCGCTCCTTGAGGGTCTCGTACAGGCCACGAGCGTCGTCGGTGTAGAACACGAGGGCGCTCATGGCCCCCTTGGTGATCAGCTCCCGGAGCTGCTCGGCGGTCGCCTCGTCGTGGACCGGCGGACCCGGCTCCTCGAGGAAGATCTCGACGTCGGGGCTGGCGGGGAAGCGAACCGTCAGCCAGCGGAACGGGCCCTGTCGGATGTCCTGGGCCTTCTCGAGCCCGAGCTTGTTGACGTAGAAGTCGAGCGCTTCCTCCTGGTCGAGGACCTTCACCGAGGTGACGGCGAGCTTGGTCGTCATCAGCTCACCGCCTTCTTCAGGAGCTCGGCGATCCTCTTCTCCTCGGCCGCGGTCAGCTTTGTGAGCGCCCACGAAGTCGGCCACATCGCACCCTCGTCGAGGTTCGCGTCGGCGTTAAAGCCGAATGTCGCGTATCGCTCCTTGAACTTCGCCGCGGGCGTGAAGAAGCAGAGGACCTTGCCGTCCTTCGCCCAGGCCGGCATCCCGTAGTACGTCCTCGGGGTGAGGGTCGGCGCGCTGGCCATGACGACGGCGTGGAGCCGCTCGGCCATGCCGCGGTCCGGCTCGGGCAGCTCGGCGATCTTTGCGCTGAGCTCGGCGGCGCCGTCCGCGCCGGCCTTGGCACGCTTCATCTCCTTGACGTGATCCTGCATCGCCGCGACTTCTTCGTCGGTCCACGTCCGGTTCGTGGCCGTGCGCTCCGTCGCCCGCTTCGCGCCCTTCGCGCTCTTGGTTGGGGTCTTCTTCTCCGCCACGGTGTCTCTCCTCAGGGTTTCGTTCAGGCCATCACGCTACTGCCGCCGCCGCCGCCCGTGCTTCTCCAAGACTGCTCGATTCGGTCCCTGCCGGCACTGGACGAGGCGCCGCCCACGGTCGGGTGGCCGCCATCTGGAAGCAGTTCGGCGCGACCATCGGTCCGTGCCCCTCACGGTAGCCCGAAGGTGTCTCGCCCACGATCTCCCGGAACGTGCGGCTGAAGGTCCCCAAGCTGGTAAAGCCCACGTCCAGGCAGATGTTGGTGACGCTGCGGTCGGTTTCACGCAGCAGGAACATCGCGCGCTCAACCCGCCGCCGCTGGAGGTACCGGTGCGGCGTCTCGCCGAAGGTGGCGCGAAAGCTGCGGATGAAGTGCGCCTCGGACACATGCGCCACGGCGGCCACGGCGCGCACGTCGAGCGGCTCGGCGTACGCGCGGTCCATGGCGTCGCGGGCGCGAAGGAGGTGCCGATTCGACTCCTCGACTTCCCGGCTCACGAAGCAACGCTACGCCATCAGCTCGGCGTGTGCTCACGCGCCCGAGAAGCGCAGGGAGGTGTTCCACCGGCCGTCCCGGCAGGTGGTGTAGGGTCCGACGAATGCCATGACCGATCAGGCCCGCGTCGTCCAGCGCACCTACCTCCTGCTGACCCTCCTGTCGACGCTTGCCGCGTCGTTCATCTGGGGGATCAATACCCTGTTCCTGCTCGATGCGGGACTGAGCAACACCGAGGCCTTCACAGCGAACGCCTTCTTCACCCTCGGCCAGGTCATCTTCGAGGTGCCGACCGGGGTGGTCGCCGATACCCGTGGCCGCCGGTTCTCGTTCCTCCTCGGGGCCGGGACCCTGCTGTTCTCGACACTCCTCTACCTGCTGATGTGGAACATCACCGCGCCGTTCTGGGGTTGGGCGATCGCCTCCGCCCTGCTGGGACTGGGGTTCACGTTCTTCTCGGGCGCCACCGAGGCCTGGCTCGTCGACGCCCTGAACGCGTCCGATTTCACCGGTAATCTCGAGTCGGTGTTCGCCCGGGCTCAGATCGTGGGCGGGGCCGCGATGCTCAGCGGATCGGTCCTTGGTGGCTTCGTGGCTCAGCTCACCAATCTCGGCGTCCCATACATCATTCGCGCTGTCATGCTCGGCGTGACCCTCCTCGTCGCCTGGTGGTTCATGCGCGATATCGGCTTCACTCCCCGGCGCGGCGCGAGTCCGATCGGAGCCGTGAGGACGGTCGTGAGCGGCGCCGTGGACGGCGGGCTGCGCAACCCGCCGGTCCGCTGGCTGATGCTCGCGGCGCCCTTCAGCGCCGGCGTGGGCATCTACGCGTTCTATGCGATGCAGCCCTACCTGCTCGAGCTGTACGGCGACCCGTCGGCCTACGGAGTCGCAGGACTGGCGGCCGCGATGGTGGCGGGCGCCCAGATCCTGGGCGGGACCCTCGTCCCGTGGTTCCGCGGCTTCTTCCGCCGCCGAACGGACGCCTTGATCCTGGGAGCCGCCGCGTCTTCGCTGCTGCTCGTGTTGATCGGCCTGCTCACCTCGTTCGTCGTCGCGCTCGTCCTGCTCGCCGCCTGGTGCATCTCCCTGGCCCTCGTTTCGCCACTGCGGCAGGCGTTCATCAACGGCGTCATCCCATCCGAGCAGCGGGCGACCGTCCTCTCATTCGACGCCCTGATGGGGTCGGCGGGCGGTGTCGTGGCCCAGCCGGTGCTCGGACGATCCGCGGACGTGTTCGGCTACGCGACCTCGTACGTGATCGCCGGGATCATCAGCGCCGCGGTCATCCCGTTCTCCTTCCTCGCCCGCCGGGAGCGTGCGCCGTCGGATCCGATCCGGGCCGCGGAGCCCGTCTGATGGCCCACATGGCGGTGGCGCGGTGATCGCCCGACTGTTCCGGTCCGGCGAGCACGAACAGCGGATCGAGGACCCGAAGGACTTCCCCAGGGAGCCCGGGAAGTCCGAACTGCTGTGGGTGGACGTCGAACGCGGTGATGAGTCCATCGACGCCGGACTGGCGGCCCTCGGCTTCGAATCGGCCGCCGAGCGCTTGCAGGACGACATGGCACCCGGCGTCGTCCGCTCCGACGACGTCGTTCACGTGGTGGTGCTCGGGCTGTCCATGGAGGGGGAGGGAGCGCAGGCCAGCCCGTCGCGGGTCGACCTGCTCGCCCGGGGCAATGCGGTGCTCACCGTTCGGGATGAGGAGGTCTCCGGCCTCGGCG
>DATFEC010000081.1:0-4221 GCA_035251655.1 Candidatus Limnocylindria bacterium
CCGACGTGGACCGCAAGCGGCTCGGCGGTGGCGGTGGCGGTGCTGGCGAAGCGCTTCTCGGCGATCGCGCAGCGCCCCGGCTCGCAGTCGATCTCGTTGTGGCAGCAGGCGCGCGCTGGTCCCAGCCCCTCGACGGCCCACAGCTCCCAGCAGGGACGGCGGAGGATGAAGGCCGGACAGCGGTACCGAATCGCGAGGTCGCAGTTTTCGACCTCCCAGCACATCGTCCGCCGGTCGGCCTGCCGGCGGTCGGACGGCGCCTCGGCCTCGGGTTCGGCCTTGCGGCGCTCCGAACCGGTCCGGCGCTCCGGCCGGATGACGATTTGACGGGGTGGAGGCCGTCCTGCCATCGGCTGGGTGGCCTAGAGCCAGTTCCTCAGGCGCTCCTCGATGACCTGCTGCGGCATGTAGCCGACCAGGCGAGCCGCCTCGCGGCCGTCCTTGAACAGGATCAGGGTGGGGATGCTGAAGATGCTGTACCGCATGGCGAGGTCCTGGTTCTCATCGGTATTCAGCTTCGCCACGGCGATCTTCTCCGCGTGGGAGTCGCCGATCGACTCGACCACCGGGGACACCAGGCGACACGGCCCGCACCAGGGTGCCCAGAAGTCCACCAGCACCGGCTTCTCGCTGTTGAGGACCTCGGTTTCGAAGGTGGATTCGTCGACGGGAACGGCGGACATGGGCACACTGACCTCAGTGGGTAGGAGGGGGTAAGCGGCGGCCATCCTAGCACCGCCGAGGGGACGGATCGGTCGGCTAGGTGGGGGACGGAGTGGGCTGCGGCGGGGTGGGGGTCGGTGGTGGCGTGGGCGGAGGCGTGGGCTGCGGAGTGGGCGTTGGCTCCGGACCGCGGGACAGGACGATGTCCACCTGGTCGCCGACCTGCACCGTGGTCCCCTCTGCCGGGTTCGAACGGATGACCGTGCCCTCGGGCTGATCGGAGAACTCCTGGTTGACCGAGCCGAGGACGAGGTTGGCCTGGACCAGGGTGGCGTTGGCCTCGTCCCGGGTCTGGCCGACGAGGCGCGGAACCTCCACCGTCTCGCCTCCGCTGCTGACGAACACGACGATCTCGTCGCCCTCGCTGACCTGGGCGCCGGCCGGAGGCTGGGTGCGGATCACCGAGTCCTCCGGGACGTCTTCGTCGTTCTCCTGGCGCTCGCGCAGGTCGAGTCCCAGGTCGTCAGCCTCGATCCGGACCTGGGTGATCGGCTCGCCTTCCCATTCGGGCAGGGCGAAGGTCTCCGCGCTGGGGCTCGGCTCGGCGTTCCCGTCGCCCAGCAGCTGGGCGGCCAGGAAGCCCATGGCCCCGAGCAGGATCACGGCCAGGATCGCGAGTGCCCAGACCCACCACGGGCGCTGCTTCTTCGGCGGCGGCCCAGGCGGGATGTACGGCGGCGGAGCTGCGGTCTCCGGAACTGGCTCCGGCGGAAGTGGTGGCGGCACGACCGCGGCCGCGGCCACGACCGGGGCGACCATCGCCGCCGTCTCCTCTTCGCTCCGCCAGTTCCGGAGAGCGTGAGAGAAGGCAGCGGCGTCGGGGTACCGCTGGGCGGGATCGCGCGCGAGGGACCGCATGACGACCGCCTCGAGCGGCGCCGGGATGGGGCGCACCCCGGTCGACAGGGGCGGTGGAGGCTCGTTCAGCCGCTTGAGGGCGACCCCGGCCGCTGACTCCCCCTCGAACGGGCGGCGTCCGCTGAGCATCTCGTAGATGACAATGCCCAGGGCATAGATGTCCGAGGCCGGGCCGACCTCCTCCCCGGCGGCCTGTTCCGGGCTGAAGTAGTGCACCGAGCCGATGGTGGTGCCGGTCACCGTCATCGACGCCTCCGCGACCGCGCGCGAGATGCCGAAGTCGGTGACCAGCGTCCGGCCGCCCTGGGTCAGGAGGATGTTCCCCGGCTTGATGTCGCGGTGGATGAGCCCCGCGCGGTGGGCGGCGTCCAGCGCGTCCGCGACCGATGCGCCGATCAACACCGCCTCGTCGATCTCGAGCGGGCCACGTTCGCGGAGGATCGACGCCAGGTCCTCACCTTCGACCAGCTGCATGACGATGTACTGGTCGCCCGAGTTGACATCGGTCCCGAAGTCGTAGACCTGCACGACATTTGGATGGGACAGCGCGCCCGCGGCGCGCGCCTCGTTACGGAAGCGGGCCGCGAATCCGGGGTCCGCGCCGAACTGGGGGCGGAGGATCTTCACCGCCACCTCGCGCCCGAGCTGCTCGTCCATGGCTCGCCAGACGGTGGCCATCCCGCCCTCCCCCACGGGCGCGATGAGCCGGTAACGTCCGGCAATCACGCGGACGCCGGGATCAGAAGTCATGGCGCGCTAGTCTCGCAGGTCGAGGCCGCGGAGGTAGGCTCGGAAGTCGTCGGCCAGGTCCGACTCGAGGGCCAGGGCCACGTTGGTCTCCAGCCAGCCAAGCCGGGTGCCGGCATCATGTCGCTGCCCCGTGAACTCGTACCCGTAGACCGGCTGGTCGGCGATGAGCCCCCGGATGGCATCGGTGAGCTGGATCTCGCCACCTGCCCCGGCCGGCGTGTGCTCGAGCTTATCGAAGATCCGCGGGCTGAGCACGTAGCGGCCGAGGACGCCCAGGTCCGAGGGCGCATCCTCGACCGACGGCTTCTCGACGACGTCGGCCAGCTCCCATAGCCGCCCCTCGCCGCGCCGGGTCCGCACGATGCCGTACCGACCCACCTCCTCGCGCGGGACCTTGGTGATGGCCACGACCGACCCGCGGTGGGCCCCATGGGCCTCGATCAGCTGCGCGGTCACCGGCGCGCCGCCGGGGTTGAGCATGACGTCGTCCGGAAGAAGGACGGCGAACGGCTCATCGCCGACCAGCTCCTTGGCCATCAGCACGGCGTGGCCGAGGCCGAGTGGCTCTTTCTGGCGGACATAGGCGATGGCCGCGACCTCCGACTGGCGGCGCACGGCGCGGAGGAGCTCGATGTCGCCACGATCCTCCAGCCATCGCTCGAGGGCGGGATGGGAGTCGAAGTGCTCCTCGATGACGCTCGTCCCGGAGCCAACGACGATGATGATCTGCTCGATGCCGGAAGCGACGGCTTCCTCGACCGCGTACAGGATCACCGGCCGATCGACGAGGGGCAGGATCTCCTTCGGGATGGCCTTGGTGGCCGGCAGGAAGCGAGTTCCATAGCCGGCGGCGGGCACGACCGCCTTGCGCACGCGCGTGGTGATCGAACGGTTCCTCCGTTGGGGGCAATCAGCGGCGCGGGTCGGTCCTGCCGGGCGGGTGGACGGACGGTCTCACGCGGCGGGAAGTATACCGATGGGTGGGCCGTCATCCGCTGGACGCCGTCGGACCTGGCCGGCCGCATCGCTACAATCGCCGTCCGATGGTTCGGAGCCTGTGGCGCACGCTGATGGGTCCCAGCCGGGATTCCCGGATGGCCTACGTGTCGCGTCCGCTTCCCCGCGACCTGCCAGACGCCCAGGTGGTCGAGGCGCTGGACCGGGCTTTCGCGGTCAACCCCGATCCGGCCTACCTGGTCGAGACCCTGCCGGCCGCCCTGCGCGAGGTCACGGGCCGCGACTACGAGGTCCTGGACCGATCGGTCCAGGACGTGACCTTCACCCACCTCCGCCGCTCGATCATGATCCGCGACGGGGACGTCGGTCATTGGCCGGGCTACGACGCGATGCGCTACTCGCTGCTTGCCAGCCCGGAGGAAGCGGCCGCCGCCCGCGCCGCCCTGTCCGAGCCCCCAACCCGCATGCCGGGGTGGGAGCCCCCCGGCGGACCCGTCGCCGCGCCGCCGGCGATCGAGGTCATTCCCGCCGAGCCCGCCTCGGCGCCACTCGAAGAGGGGGCACCCGCTGCAGGCGAGGGCGCGCCCGCACCTGCCGAACCGCAGGCCTAGGCGCACGATGGGTCGCCAGTCCCTGCCCCGCGCGGATTGGCTCGCGTCAGGCGCGGAGTGCCCGACCTGTGGCGAGATCGTGACCGAGGCCGACGTCTACACCTGGCGGCCCACCCCCGACGACCCGAAGCTGCTCCTCCTTCACTGCCCCGAGTGCGGGGAGCGGATGGAGATCCACCACGTCTGACTGACGGGGAGAGCTGGCGCCCCCAACCGGATTCGAACCGGTGATCTCCACCTTGAAAGGGTGGCGTCCTAGGCCTCTAGACGATGGGGGCTCGCGCCCCGCAATGGTAGGCGGATCTAGAGGAAGAAGAGGAGC
>DATFEC010000019.1:0-2836 GCA_035251655.1 Candidatus Limnocylindria bacterium
GGGAATGAGATTGACGTGGCACAGCCAGTCGCGGGCGAGGTCCGCCAGTCGCTGCGCCTCGGAGGGCGCGTCGTTGATGCCGTCGATCATGACGTACTCGAGGCTGACCCGGCGGCGCGTCCGGTCGGCGAAGCGGCGTCCAGCGCCGAGCACAGCGGAGATCGGCCACGTGCGGTTGATCGGGACGAGCTCGTCGCGAAGCTCGTCATGGGCGGCGTGGAGGCTGATCGCGAGGTTCACCTGGGGCAGCTCGTCGACCATTCGGTCCATCCCCGGCACCACGCCCGACGTGCTGACGGTCAGGTGGCGGGCCCCGATCCCGAGACGACCTGGATCGTTCAGGAATCGGACGCTGTCGAAGACGCGGTCCGTGTTGTTGAGCGGTTCGCCCATGCCCATGAACACGACGTTCAGATGGAGTTCGGGATCGAGCACGTCGGCACGCGCGCGGCGCCACCAGAGCACCTGGTCCACGATCTCGGCCGCGCTGAGGTGCCGGCCGAACCCACCCTGGCCGGTGGCGCAGAAGGGGCAGCCGACCGCGCACCCGGCCTGGCTGGAGATGCAGATCGTCGTCCGCGGCGCGGATCGGCCACGACCGGGATAGCGCATGAAGACCGACTCGATCCGCTGGCCGTCAGACAGCTCGTGGACCGCTTTCTCGGTCAAGCCGTGGTCGGTGGCGACGACCTCGCTGGCGACGATGCTCGAGAAGCGAAACGAGCCCTCGAGCTCGCCTCGCAGTCCTCGCGGAAGGTCGGTCAGCTCGTCGAAGCCGGAGGCCCGACCCGCCGCGACCCCGGCCAGAAGCTGGCGAGCGCGGTAGGCGGGCTGTCCGTGGTCGTCGAACCAGGCGACCAGCTGTTCGGTCGCGACCTCGCTGATGGCCGGCACCGGCTCAGCGGGGCGGGGGTCAGTCACGGCGGCCCATGACGAGGCTGAAGTAGTACAGGAACGAGAGCAGCGCGGTCAGCGCGGCCGCGACGTAGGTCCAGGCCGCGGCTTTCAGGACGGCGCGGGCGCCATCCTGCCGCTCCCCCACCATGCCGAGGCCCTGGACGAAGGCCAGCGCCTTGCCGCTGGCGCCGATCTCCACCGGCAGGGTGATGAGGGTGAACGCGAACGCTGCAGCGAAGCCGATGAGGCCGATGACCGCCAGCTGGAAGAACTGGAGCACGATGCCGGCAATGATCAGCCACGGCGCGATCGACGAGCCGAAGCTCGCGACCGGCACGATCACGGATCGAGCCGTCAGCCAGACGTCCCGTTCGCGGTCCTGTAGGGCGTGGCCAACCTCGTGGGCGATGACCGCCGCCGCGGCCACGGACAACCGAGGTCCGCCGTCGGCTCCGACGCCGGCCACCGTCTGGCTCACCCGCAGCGTTTTCGAGCGGGGGTCGTAGTGATCGGTCAGCTGTCCCGGTGTCGGCTCGATCTGCACGTTGGTCAGGTCCTGCCGGTCGAGCAGCCGGCGGGCAAAGTCATAGGCGCTCAGGTCGATGCCCGAGTCCACCTTGGACCAGCGGGAGTAGGTCGACCGCACGCGCCACGCAGCCCAGCCGGTGATCGCGAGCATGACGACCACGAGAACGATATATACGGGGTCGAAGAACATCGTCAGGTGCCACCTCCAGGCACCGCTGGCGAGTATAGCGAAGCAGCCGCCATAGCCCGAAACCGCGGTTCAGGCCGGCGGCCCGTCCCCGCCGAGGAGGACATGTTCCCGGCTGAGGCCGTGGCGCCACGCCTCGGCCGCCATCGGTGCCCGGCCCTCAGGCTGGACGGTCTCGAGGGCGAGGGCGCCGAACCCGCAGGCCACCACCGGCGGCGTGCCAGGGAGGAGCGACCCGATCGGCAGCCCCGGGAGCCCGGCCACCGGGTGTGCGCGACGCACGTGCAGCCGCCGACCGTCGAGCAGCGTCCACGCTCCGGGCCAGGGTTGGAGGGCCCGCACCCGGCGATCGATGATCTCGGCGCTCCCCGACCAGTCGATCCATCCGTCGGCGCGGGTGAATGCCGGCTGGTACGTGGCCAGCTCCTCGTCCTGCGGCTCCGGATCGAGGCCGTCGGCTGCCCACGCGGCCAGCTTGTGCGGCACCTCCTCCGCGGCCAGCTCGCCGAGCCGGGCCTCCAGCTCGGGGGCCTGCTCCCGGCCGTCGAGCGGCACCGCCCAGCGGCCGACAATCGGGCCGGCGTCGAGGCGCGCGACCATGATCATCAGGCTGACCCCGGCTTCTGGGTCGCCGGCCAGGATGGTGGCCGCCACCGGCGCCGCACCACGGTGGCGCGGGAGGAGGGACGGGTGGACGTTCAGCGGCGGCCGGGTAGCGATCGTGAGCACATCGCCGGGTACCAGCTCGCCGTAGGAGGCGAGCAGCAGGCCGTCGGGCCGGAACTCGTCGATCGCCTGTCGCGCCTCCGGCGTGCGGAGGCCCTGCGGGGTCAGGAGCGGCAGACCCGCGCGGCGGGCCGCCTCGGCCACGGGCGACGCCCGTTGCCGCAGGCCTCGGCCGGCTGGCTGATCCGGACGGCTGACCACCAGCAGCTCGTCGGCGAGGTCCGGAAGTCGCCCGAGGAGCGGGACGCCAAACGCACCGCTGCCCAGGAACGCGATCCGGCCCAGCACTAGATCCCGGCCGCCGCCTCTTCCCGCACTTCTTCGGACGCTTCGCTCACCCGGACCAGCTCCTCGAGGGACTCGAGGTAGTCGATGTAGAGCACGCCGTTGAGGTGATCGATCTCGTGCTGGAGCGCCCGGGCGAACAGCTCTTCACCCTTGACTCGAAACTCACGACCATGCCGGTCGCGCGCCTGCACGGTCACCTTCGCCGATCGC
>DATFEC010000150.1:0-3242 GCA_035251655.1 Candidatus Limnocylindria bacterium
CTCCTGAATACCCCTCCCCACACCCGCTGGGACGCGCTGAAGCGGCGAGAATGGCGCTAGCCGACCCGAACCGTCGGAAACAGCCGAAGCGCGGCCAGAACCCGCGACTCGCTCCACCGACTCCGGCCCTCTCGCTGATCAAGGAGTTCCGCGCCGCAGCCGCCGAGCTCGGCATCGAACCGATGCCCTGGCAGGACATCGCCGCCCGTTTCCTCGTCGCCATCCGCGACCGGAAGACGCTCGCGTGGCTGTTCCGCGAGGTCTGCATCGTGGTCGCTCGCCAGAACGGCAAGACGACCATCCTCAAGCCGCTGATCCTGATGCTGCTCAGGATGGGGTTCAAGATCCTGCACACCGCCCAGAACCGGACCCTGCCCCGCGAGATCTTCCTTGACCTCGCCGCTCACCTGGCCGAGGACCCCGACGTCCTCGAGATCCGTCAGGCCAACGGTCAGGAGGTGATCCGGATGCGGAACGGCGGGCGCTACACCCTCGTTGCGCCTCGTCCCGGCGTCCGAGGTCACGGCGTCGACATCATCATCCTCGACGAAGTTCGGGAGCAGCGGAACTTCGAGCTGATGCAGGCGATCAAGCCGACGCTCACCGCCAGCCGGAACCCGCAGATCATCTACCTGAGCAATGCGGGCGATAACGAGTCGGTTGTCCTGAACGACCTCCGGCGACGGTCCCAGAAGGACGATCCCAACTTGGCTTACCTGGAGTGGAGTGCCGCCCCGCACCGGGCCATCGACGACGAGATCGGCTGGCGCGAGGCCAACCCGGCGCTCGGGCTCACCATTCAGCTCGACACCCTGCGCGACCTGTTCACCAGCACGCCGGCCAACGCCTTCGAGACGGAACACCTCTGCCGCTGGGTCCGCTCGATGCGGCCACGGCTCGTTTCGGAACAGTCATGGGACCGAGCTCGCACGGAGGACCTGACCGATGGCGTACGCCCGAGCATGGGTATCGGTGTTGCGTCAGACGCACGGCGGGCGAGTGTGGCGCTGGCGTGGCAGGACGATCAGGGCTTCGTCAACCTCGATGTTGTCGAGGACATCTCCGACGATCTCGATCTCGACAAGCTCGGTGAGGCTCTGCATCAGCGGGCCATCAAGGCCGGGGTCACGGGTGTCGGCTTCGCGGGCTGGACTGACCAGGGACTCGCCCGTCACATGGGCAAGAAGGGCAAGGCGGTCGACGGGCGGGACTGGGCCAGCGCGTGTGTGAACTTCTCGCGGCTGGTTGAGACGGGGTTCCTCAGATGGCGTGGTACGGATACAATCTCCAACGACCTACTCTGGCTGGCACGCAAGCCGCATGAGTCGGGCGCATGGCAGGCGGTCGTGATCGACGAGGAACACCCAGCTACCGCAGCACTGGCGGCTATCCGGGCCGTCTGGTTGGCGTCCGGTCCACGACCCCCGATGCCGCGCATCGGATGAGTCTCGCGTCCCGCATCGCCGCCGTATTACTTCCTCCGGTTGACGCACAGCGGCTCCGCGTCGCGGAGTACCCGAGTTTCGAGGAGCAACTGGCGACCATTCAGCGCCGGGCGGTCGGGCCGAAGCCGTGGATCATGCCCTCGGTCAGCGAGGCGCTCGGCGTGCCGGCCATCTTCGGCGCCGTCTCCCTGATCGCTAACACCGTCGGCTCCCTGAGCCTGGAGGCGTGGCGCGATAACGTCATGCTGGACTCGGACGATCGGCCCCGATTGATCGTCCGACCCAACCCGTTCAGCACACCCCGTGCCTTCTTCCGCGACACCGCGTTCTACCTCGCCACCCGGGGCGAGGCGTGGTGGTGGGTCGCCGCTCGGGACGTCGACGATGCACCGATGAGCCTGTATCCGATCCCGCCGTGGGAGATCACCGTCGCCCACAACGACCGGAACCGGCTGCGTCCGACGATCACCTGGGGCAACCGCGTCCTGCCCAACGAGGACGTGCGCCAGATCACCTACCTGCCGGCCCACGACGGCCTGCGCGGGATCGGTCCGCTCCAGGCCAACGGCGCTGCCGTGAGCGTGACGGTCGAGTCGCAGGAGTGGGCTGCCAACTTCTTCGCCGGCTCGCTGCCGTCGGTCATCGGCACGACCGAGCAGGACATGAGCGAAGACGAGCTCAAGGCGATGGACAAGCAGTGGCTCGAAAAGCCGTCGAACATGCCCCGTTGGCTGACCAACGGCTTGACCCTTGCCGACTCGCCGTTCGACCCTCAGAAGGCGCAGCTCACCGAGTCACGCCAACACCAGGTCGGCGAGGCCGCCCGCATGTTCTCGATGCCCGGTGCCCTGATCGAGTACCAGATGGGCGGCTCCTCGCTCACCTACCAGAACCAGGCGGACATCTGGCAGGACCTCCAGCGCCGCTGCCTGTCGCCGCACTACCTCGAGCCGATCGAGCAGGAGATCAGCGATCTGCTGACCCGCGCCACGGTCGCCCGCTTCAACCTGAAGCAGTTGCTCCGGGCCGACCCGAAGACGCGGATGGAGGTCCACCAGATCGCCATCGAGTCGGGCGTCTACGACGCGCAGACCGCTTCTCGGGAGGAAGGTTACGAGCCAGGTGCGGTCGACTTCGCTCCCGTCCCGCTGTCGCCGCCGCAGGCCGTCCCGAGCCTGCTGCCGATCAACCGGAGCCTGTCGGAGCTCCGCTGCGCGAAGTGCGGACGCCTGGCGGGGAAGGTGTCCGGCTCGGCCCAGATCAAGTGCCAACGCTGCGGAGCGATGGTGGTCGCGGCATGAACAACAACCTGATCATCGTCCGGGGCGACTCGCACACCTTCACCCTGACCCTGACCGACAGCGTGGGCGCGGCGCTCGACCTGACCGGCGCCGACCTGACGTTCACGGTCAAAGACATGTTCGCCAAGACGGTCGGCGCCGGGATCACCGTATCCGCGCCGCTGACCGGCGTCGCGGTCGTCGCCGTCGACCCGGAGGATACCGAGGGCGCGCCGGACGTCCGGGTTGAGTACCTGTACGACACCCAGGTCGACCTCAGTGACGGGACGCGGGTCACCCCCATCCGGGGCAAGTTCATCGTCCTGCCGGACGTGACGGTATGACCTCCGACACGAGGCTGCCGAAGCCAGAGCTCAAGGGCGTTGGCCATATCCAGTATCGCTGTGCTGAGTGCGGCGAACTTATGGAGCCCGAGGATGCCGTCCTCGTCCACAATCGGTCGTATCACCCCGACCATGCACCGAAGGAGATAGTCAATGGCCGCTGATCCACGCCT
>DATFEC010000160.1:0-4857 GCA_035251655.1 Candidatus Limnocylindria bacterium
GCACCAGACGGGTGCCTTCGAGTTTCGCATGACGTAGGGAACGGTGCGGCCCGCATCCCAGCTGCCGCCGAACCGACGCTTATAGCGTAGCCCCATCACGATCAGGTCGGCGCTCGAGGCGACCGCCTCGTCAACGATCGCTGGCCCGGCCGCTCGAGCCTGGATCATGCCGACGCGGTTGGGGATCTTCCGTGCCTCGAGGAATGCCGCGCCGCGGTCGAGGATCTCGTCCGCGAACGCCGTCGCGCGCGCGTCCTCGGTGTCGAGGGTACGCTCGAAGCCGACCTCGATGACATGGACGAGAACGACCTCGCCGTCCTCCGCTCCGCCAAGCAGCAGCGCGCTGAGACGGAGGGCGTCGTCGTCACTCTCGGCGCCGGAGAGCGGAACGAGGATGCGGCGGTAGGGCAGGAGCGACTGGTCCGAGTCCGATGGGCGGCGGCGGAACATCCGGCCGCTATCCTAGCCGCCGCTCAGCGGCCGACACCGAGCCGCTCAACCAGCCAGGTCGGAAGCCGCGCCTCGCGCATCAGGGCCTGGGTCCGCTCGATGTCGTACGGGACACGCCGGAACTCGACGGCCCGCGCGTCGAGGTCGAGGATGAGATACGAGCTCGCAGGGATGCCGTCCCGCGGCTGCCCCACGCTCCCCGGGTTCAGCATCAACCGACCAGCGGGGAGCGGCGTCGGCCCGTCTGCGACCCCGGTCGTCTCGGCCACTTCGTCACCGGTCTGCGCGAACACGACCGGGAAGTGGGTGTGACCAAACAGGCAGAGGGGGGTCTCGAAGGCGGCCATGTTGGCCGCCGCGACCGCGCTCGAGGTCACGTATTCCCAGATCGGGTCGCGCGGGGAGCCGTGGACGGCGGTCAGGTCGTTCCCAACCCGTCGCTCCGGGAGTCCGGACAGGTAGTCGCGAGTCGCAGGCGTGATGACCTCGGCGGTCCATCGAATGGCCGCCGCCGCCGCGTCGTTGAACCAGCCGATGTCGACCAGCCCGACCGCGGCACCGTCATGGTTGCCCATCACCGCGCGCGCGTCGCGCTCGCGCAGCCGGTAGACAACGTCGTTGGGCTGAGGACCGTAGCCGACGATGTCGCCGCAGGCCCAGACCTGGTCCACCGCCGCCAGGCCATCGAGGTCCGCGAGCACCGCGTCCAGGGCCACGAGGTTGGAGTGGATGTCCGACAGGACGGCGAGGCGCATCGGCCGGGGAGTGTAACGAGAAATGCTCCCCCGGCGCCTTTCGGTCTTCCCGGAGTCGGGCGGTTTCGCGGCCGGCTCTCGCATCGGCCCCGCGCCGTCCCCGGTTACCCATACTCGGCACCGTGGAAGCAGGAGCGCCAGTGTCCCGCTCTCCCCTGAATCGGGCAAGTGGACTTATCCACGAATCCTGCGCCGGGACGCCCGTCTGTGGATAAGTCGCCGGACTATACTGGCCGCCGATGACGCCTCACCCCTTCGGGGCGAGTACGATCGGGCATCGGTGGCGGTTCTGCTGAGCGAAAGTTCGCCACCGCGCTTCGCTCACGACAGCGAAGCCGAATTGGCCCGAGTCCTCGACTTCTACCAGGTGGCGTGGCGGTATGAACCGGTTGTCTTCCCCATCTCGTGGAGCCCCTCCGGGGCCGTCGTCGAGTCGTTCGCGCCCGATTTCTACCTCCCCGAGCTGGACATGTACGTCGAGCTGACGACTCTGCGCCAGTCCCTGGTGCGCAAGAAGAACCGCAAGCTGCGGCTCCTCCGCCAGCTCTACCCCGAGGTCCGGATCAAGCTCCTGTACATGCGCGACTTCCAGGCGCTCATGGTCAAGTACGGACGGATTGACTTCCTGGTCGAGATGAACGGGACGAACGGTAGTCACGCGAACCACGCCTCGAGCGGCAGCGTCGTCCGATGAAGGAGACCCCGGTCGCGACCATCCACGCCGATGTGGAGGAGATCCTCCTCACCGAGGAGCAGATCCAGGCCCGGGTCGCGGAGCTCGGTGCCCAGCTGACGGCCGATTACGCTGGACGCGACCCGGTCCTCATCAGCGTCCTCAAGGGCTCGATCGTGTTCCTCGCGGACCTCGTGCGCGGGATGGAGATGGCGCTCTCGATCGACATCATGGAGGTCAGCTCCTACGGGGCAGCAACGGAGAGCAGCGGCCAGGTCCGGATCCTCAAGGACCTCTCGAACCCGATCGAGGGCCGGCACGTGATCGTGGTGGAAGACATCATCGACACCGGCCTGACCCTGAACTACCTCCTCCGCTACCTGCGAGAGAAGGGTCCAGCGTCGCTCACGATCTGCTGCCTGCTCGACAAGCCCGCCCGGCGCCTGACCGAGATCCCGATCGACTACGTCGGGTTCACGATCCCGGATCGGTTCGTCGTGGGCTACGGGCTCGATTACGGCGAGCGGTACCGGAACCTGCCCTACGTCGGGGTCCTGCGTCCATCGGTCTACGGGCTCGACAACCCGGAGGCCTGACCGGTGGACGACACCGGCCGGCCGCGACGCTTCCGGATCCCGATCCTGGTCGGCGCCCTACTGATGGTGGCCGCCGCCTTCCTGCCGTGGTGGCGGGCCGGCGGTGACCAGGTGAGCGGGGTCGAGCTGCCGGCCACGAGCGGCATTGGGCTGGAGGGGCCTGGGCTGGTGATCTTCGCCGCCGCGATCGTGGCCCTCGCCCTGCTCGACATCGGGTTTACCCGGGGCCGGTGGGGTTTCGCGCTGGACGCGCCGGCCATCTACCTCATCCTCGGCCTGGCCGCCGCTGCCGCCCTCGTCTGGCGCGGCTGGGAGCTGTGGTCGGTCTCGTACCTGCCGCTGCCGCAAAGCTCGCCCGGGCTCATCGTCGCCATCGTCGGGGTTGGGCTGTTCCTGTACGGGGCAGGGACCGGGATGGGAAGCCGCCGCACTTTCTAGGGCGGGGGGAGGATCAACGGGCTGAGGATGATCCAGCCCACCAGAATGATGACCAGCATCCCGACGAGAACGACCATGGGGCGCAGGTCCGGCCGGTAGGGCGGCCTCGACATCGGTCGGTCGCGTGCGGTCGCGTGTGCTCGCGCCGCCTACGCCACTCCCAGGTACGCCTCGCGAACCTGTTCGTTGGCAGCCAGGTTGGAGGCGGTGTCGGCGAGCATGATTTGGCCCGACTGCATCACGTAGCCGCGGCCCGCGACGTTCAGGGCCATCAGCGCGTTCTGCTCTACCAGCAAGATCGCCGTCCCGTCCTTGTGGATCTTCTCGATAGTGGCGAAAATCGACTCCACCAGGGTCGGTGCCAGGCCCATCGATGGTTCGTCGAGGAGGAGGATCCGGGGCTTGGCCATGAGCGCCCGCCCCATCGCCAGCATCTGCTGCTCGCCGCCGCTCAGCGTTCCGGCGGTCTGCCCGCGTCGCTCCTTCAGCCGGGGAAACATCTCGAACGCGCGGTCGATACCGTCGCGAATGATCGCCTTGTCGGTCAAGCTGAACCCGCCCATCTTCAGGTTCTCCTCGACCGAGAGGCGGGCGAACACACGGCGTCCCTCTGGCACCTGGATGACGCCGCGCTCCACGATCTTGTGCGCAGCGACGTGCGCGAGGTCGTCTCCGTCGAACGTGACCGTGCCGCCGCGCGGCCGGACGAGGCCGCTGATGCAGTTCAGGGTCGTCGACTTCCCCGCCCCGTTGGCGCCGATGAGGGTGACGATTTCGCCATCGTCCACGGTGAGCGACACCGCCCGCAGGGCATGGATGTTGCCGTAGAACGCGTCGATGTTGCTGACCTCGAGCAGGCTCATTCGGCTGGCCCTCCATCCGACGGCGCTGCTGGCTGTTGGCCGCTCGTCGCGCCCCCGCCCGCACCTCGACCGAGGTAGGCCTCGATGACCCGCGGGTTGCTCTGGATCTCGCGCGGCGTTCCCTCGGCGATCTTCTCGCCGTAGTCGAGCACCGTGATCCGTTCCGAAATGCCCATGACGACCCGCATCTCGTGCTCGATGAGGAGGATTGTGACCCCCAGCTCGTCTCGGAGGCGGCGGAAGAAGGACGTCATCTGCGCGGTCTCGGCCGGGTTCATGCCCGCGGTCGGCTCGTCGAGCAGCAGAAGCTTGGGCTGAGTCGCGAGGGCGCGGGCAATCTCCAGTCGGCGCTGATCGCCGTACGGGAGCTTGCTGGCCTGGGTCCCGCCCACGCCCTTCAGCCCCACGAACTCGAGGATCCGCCGAGCCTCCTCGGCCGCTTTGAGCTCCTCGGCGACCATGCCTGGCGTCCGGAGGACCGACCGTATCCACCCGGAACGAAGGAAGTGGTGATGTCCGACGAGGACGTTGTCCGAAACCGACATCTCGGGGAACAGGCGGATGTTCTGGTAGGTCCGCGAGATGCCCAAGCGGGCGATCTGGTCGCGGCGGAGCTTTTCTATCGGCAGGCCATCGAAGGTGATGGATCCCGCGTCGATCTGGTACCAGCCCGCTATGCAGTTGAAGAACGTGGTCTTGCCCGCGCCGTTGGGACCGATGACGCTGACGATCGAGCGCTCCTCGATCTCGAGATCGAGGTTGTGGACCGCGAGCAGACCTCCGAACCGCTTCGTGACGCCCTGGGCGACGAGCTGTGGCATCAGGCCTTGTCCCCGTCTCCAGCGGCACCCGCGGCAAGGACGGCTCCCTCGACCCCGCCTTCTTCGGCGTGGAGCACTCGGGCGGCGAAGCGAGTTGGCAGGAGCCCCTCCGGTCGGTAGATCATCATGATGATCAGGGCGGCGCCGTAGAACAGGAACCGGTAATCCGCGAACTCGCGGAACAGCTCCGGCACCCCAATGAGGAACACGGCTCCGAGCACGGCGCCGGGCACGCTTCCCATGCCGCCGATGACGACGATG
>DATFEC010000216.1:0-3818 GCA_035251655.1 Candidatus Limnocylindria bacterium
CAGCTCGAACGCGTGAGCCTCGCCATGCTCGAGAGCATCGGCAGCGATCGATCCGGGCAGGATCCCGGTCCCGAGCTCCTCCGCTCCGTGGAACACGTCCTCGAGCCAGGTGTGGATGAGCCCGCTCTCGGGCGGGATGCCAAGCAGGAGCCCGGCGAGGGCGGTCGGGACGGCGAGGATGACGAGCGGCGCGACCATCGTCCATCCGCTCTCGTGGACGTGGTGCCATGCCTCCGCCGGGCCGCGCCACGACCGGTGGAAGGTCAGGTAGATCATGCGGAACGTGTAGAACGCGGTCATGAACGCGACGGCGATCCCGATCAGCCAGTAGACCCAGTAGCCGCGCAGGAAGGCCTCGGACAGGATCTCGTCCTTCGAGAAGAACCCGGCGAAAATCGGGATGCCGGCCAGGGCCAGTGAACCGATGACCATGGTCACGTAGGTCCAGCGCATCCGCTCCCGCAGGCCGCCCATCAGCTGCATGTCCTGCTCCCCGCCCGCACCGTGGATCACCGATCCGGACGCCATGAACAGCAGGCCCTTGAAGAAGCCGTGGGCCAGCAGGTGGAAGATGGCCGCCACCCAGGCCCCGATGCCCAGCGCAAAGAACATGTAGGCCAGCTGGGACACGGTCGAGTAGGCGAGGACCTTCTTGATGTCGTTCTGGGTCAGTGCGATCGCGGCGGCGAGGACGGCGGTGAACACGCCGATGGCGGCGACCACGGCCATCGCCGTCGGGGCCTCGGCAAAGATCGGGTTCGAGCGGGCAACCAGGTACACGCCGGCGTTGACCATCGTCGCGGCGTGGATCAGGGCGCTGACCGGCGTCGGGCCCTCCATCGCGTCCGGCAGCCAGACGTGGAGCGGGAACTGCGCGGACTTGCCAACGGCCCCGGCGAACAGGAGCAGGGCGATGAGCGTGACCTGCCATTCCTCGAGTCCGCCGACGCCGGTAAACACCTCGTCGAACGCCAGGGTGCCGAGCAGGGTCCAGATCAGGATGACGCCCAGGCCAAAGCCGAAGTCCCCGACCCGGTTCACGATGAACGCCTTCTTCGCGGCGCCCGCGGCCGAGGGCTTCTTGTACCAGTAGCCGATCAGCAGGTATGAGCACAGGCCGACCGCCTCCCAGCCGACGTACAGGAGCAGGAAGTTGTCGGCCAGGATCAGCAGCAGCATGCTGAACATGAACAGGTTCAGGTAGGCGAAGAAGCGCCAGACGCTCCGGTCGCCGTCCATGTAGCCGATGGAGTAGACATGGACAAGGAGGCCGACGGTGCTCACCACGAGCAGGAGAACGGCGGTCAGGGCGTCGACGAAGAAGGTGATCTCGACGCGGAAGTCGCCTGACACGATCCACTCGTAGACGGTGACCCGGTACTCCTCGCCGTTGAAGATGACCGATCCGAAGACGGCCATGGACGCGGCCCACATGAGCGCGACCAGGGCGACCGGCACCCACCACGAGCGGTAGACCGGTCGCGGACCGCCCGGCGTGACGTGGCCGGGCTGGCCTCGTCCATCATTCAGCTCGTCCGGGATGACCCCGTCCGCCCCGTTGGCGTTGGCCAGGTCGTCGGCATGACCCCGGTGGGGCGAGGTCTCACGCTGCTCTTCCTCGGTTGGGACCGTGCGGAACGCGGACTCGTCGAGCGAGTCGTCGTGGGACGCGTGCGGGTCGCCGCCGGTGTCGTGCCCGGCCCCCGGTCCGTGGCCCGCCCCGTGCTCGCCATGGTCCGGGATGCGGTCGAGTCGCGGCCCGAGGAGGACCGCGAACAGGAAGCCGACGAGCGGCAGGGCGGGGATGAGGGGGACGAGCTGCTCCAGCGTCAGGGCATCACTCCTTGAGGTCGGAGTACTCGTCGACCTCGGGGGTCTGACGAGTGCGGATGATGGCGATGACCAGGGCCAGCCCGACCGTCGCCTCGGCCGCGGCGACGGCCATGATCAGGAGCGAGAAGACCGCCCCCGCGTCGTTCGTCGCGCCGTAGTCGAAGGCGTTGAACGCCACGAGGGCGAGGTTCACCGCGTTCAGCATCAGCTCGATGCAGATCAGCATCATGATCGCGTTCCGCCGGGCCAGGAAGCCAAAGGCGCCGATCCCGAACAGGGCCAGGGAGAGGAACAGGTAGGCGGGCAGGTCCATCGGTCAGTTCGCCCGCTCGTCTTCTTCAGGCCGACGAGCAAGGTAGATGGCACCGATGATCGCGGCCAAGAGCAGGAAGGCCACGATCTCGAACGGCAGGGCGTAGTCGTTGAAGATGGCCGCCGCCAGCTTGTTGAGGTCGACCGCGATCACGACCGTGGCATTCGGCCAGTCGGTCGACACGATCGCCCACCCGACGAGGAACACGATGCCGAGGGCGACCAGGGCGGCGACCGGCGCTTGGCGTTGGAACGGGGCCGGCAGGTTCGCGTCGCCGGCCTGGGTGAGCATGATCGCGAACAAGATCAGGACGCTGATGGCACCGAGATAGATGAGGACCTGGGCCGCGGCGACGATCGGCGCGCCGAGCAGAGCGTACGTGCCCGCGAGCGCGCCGAAGCAGAACATCATGGCCACCGCGGAATGAATGACGTTCCGCAGGAGCACGGCTGCCAGGCCACCGCCGAGGACGCCGACGGCGAGCACCACGAAGAGGACGATCGAGATGTCCAGAGCCGAGACTCTCCGTTCGGGCTGAGCGCTCACGGGCCTCGCTCCGGAGGCCGAGGCCGATTCTAAAGGACGAGCACGTCACCCTCGCGCGCGGCCGTCACTGTCAGCCCATCGGCGAGAGCCTCCGCTTCGGCCAGGAGGAGGTCCATCTGGTGATCGGTCCGGGCCGGGTCGTGGTGGAACAGGACGAGCTGGCGGGCGCCTGCGGTCCGTGCGAAGTCGATGGCCTCGGGCACGGAGGAATGGCCCCAGCCCAGCCGCTCGTCGCGTTCGGACTGCGTGTACTGCGCGTCGTGGATGAGAACATCCGCGCCCTGGGCGAGGGCGAGACCGCTGATCCAGCCCGGGCCCGGTTCGCTGCTGTTCGCGGCCAGGGCCGGCTCGTGGTCACTGAGATAGGCCAGTGACCGGCCGTTCTCGCTGATCCGGTAGCCCAGGGTGGCGCCGGGATGAATGACCTCGTCGGCCTTGATCGTCAACGAACCGATGGTAAACGGCTCCTGCGGAGCGTCGTGGAACTCGAAGTTCGCTCGCAGGTCGCGCAGGCGAATCGGGAACAGGGGCGGCGACATGTAGCGCGTGACCCGGGCACGGAGGTGGAGGGTCGGTGAGGGCGGCCCCCAGACGTGGATCTCGCAGCCCTTGCGGAAGATCGGGGCGAAGAATCCCAGGCCCTGGATGTGGTCCATGTGGAGGTGGGTGAGCAGGATGTCGATGCGATGGATGTCGTCCTCGAGCTCGTTGCCGAGGCGCTGGATGCCGGTGCCGGCATCGAGGACGACCAGGCAGCCGTCTTCGCCGCGGACCTCGACGCAGGCAGTGTTCCCGCCGTAGCGGGCCGTCTGGGGACCGGCGCTCGCCACCGAGCCCCGCGTGCCCCACAGCCGGACGATCACTCCGGTTCCGACTCCCCGTTCGACTCCCAGAACATCGCGACCGACCCCATGATGTCGCCGTGCCCACCGGTCAGTGGGAACGCGGTGATGACGATCTGGCGGGCCACTCCGTCGGCACCGGTGATCTCGAGCGAGGCGTGCTGCGGCTTCCCGTCGCGCAGGGCCTTGACCGGCGGCAGCGCCTCGGCGGGGATCGGGTTCCCGGCACGGTCCCGTGGCGCGAATCCCGTCGTCCATGCCTCGTACGGCATCTGGTCCACGTC
>DATFEC010000145.1:0-2406 GCA_035251655.1 Candidatus Limnocylindria bacterium
TCGTCCTGTCCCACGACTCGCTTGTGCAGCGCGTCCTCCATCTGGAGCAGGCGTTCCTTCTCCTCCTGGCTGATGCGCACGACCGGGATGCCGGTCCACATGCTGACGACCTGGGCGATCTCCTCGTCATCGACCTCGGGCGTCTCCTTGGCCGCCTCCTCGTGCCACGTCTTGCGCAGATCCTCGATCCGCTCCCGGCCGGTAGCTTCCTCGTCGCGGAGGCGCGCGGCGCCCTCGTAGTCCTGGCCGGCGATGGCCTCGTCCTTGCGCTTGATGATTTCCTCGAGGTCCTGCTGCGCCTCCTTGACATTCGGCGGCGCCGACGCGTGACGGAGTCGAACCCGGGATCCCGCCTCGTCGATGAGATCGATCGCCTTGTCAGGCAGCGCCCGATCGGCGACGTAGCGGACCGAGAGGTCGACCGCGGCGCGGAGCGCCTCATCGGTGTAGTGGACCCGGTGGTGCTCCTCGTACCGCGCCCGGATGCCGAGCAGGATCTCGTTGGCCTGGTCGATCGTGGGCTCGTCGACCATCACCGGCTGGAAACGGCGTTCGAGGGCGGCATCCTTCTCGATGTACTTGCGGTACTCGTCGAGCGTGGTGGCGCCGATGCACTGCAGCTCACCGCGGGACAGCGGCGGCTTGAGGATGTTCGCCGCGTCAATCGCGCCTTCCGCGGCGCCCGCCCCGACCAGCGTGTGCAGCTCGTCAATGAACAGGACCGAGTCGCTGCTCGACCGCAGTTCCTCGATGATCTTCTTCAGCCGCTCCTCGAACTCCCCGCGGTATTTCGTGCCGGCCACCAGCGAACCGATGTCCAGGGTGAGCACCCGCTTCTCGAGGAGCGTGTCCGGCACGTCACCGGACACGATCCGGTGCGCGAGCGCCTCGGCGATGGCGGTCTTGCCGACGCCCGGCTCCCCGATCAGGGCGGGGTTGTTTTTCGTCTTCCGACCGAGGATCTGGATGACCCGCTCGATCTCCTTCTCCCGACCGATGACCGGGTCCAGCTTTCCGGACCGTGCCAGCTCGGTGAGGTTGATCCCCAGCTGGTCGAGGGTCGGGGTCTTCGACGAGCGCTTCGGCTCCTGCGCGGGGGCATTGGCGCTCGACTGCGACAGGACGTGAATGACCTGGTGGCGGACCTTGTCGAGATTCACGCCCAGGCTCTCGAGGACGCCGGCCGCGATTCCTTCGCCCTCCCGGACGAGGCCCAGCAGGAGGTGCTCGGTCCCGATGTAGTTGTGGCCGAGGCGGCGAGCCTCGTCGATGGCCAGCTCGATCACCCGCTTTGCCCGCGGCGTGAGACCGACCTCTCCGACGACCGGCCGCTCTCCCCGACCGATGATGAACTCGACCGCCTGTCGCACCTTCGACAGCTCGACGTTCATGTTCTCGAGCACGCGCGCGGCTACCCCCTCGCCCTCACGCACGAGCCCGAGCAGGAGATGCTCGGTCCCGATGTAGTTGTGGTTGAAGCGCTGCGCTTCATCCTGGGCCAGGGTCAGGACCTTGCGTGCCCTATCGGTGAACTTGTCGAAACGGTCCATAAGCCTCGTCCTTGAGTGTACGGCACCGCCTGGGGGCGGGTGTCGCATGCCGCTCAGGGTGGGTCAATAGGTGATACGGGCCATCCAGCCCATTGGATCAGTGCAAAGGGATGGCGCGTGTGCCGGCGCGCGGCCGGCTCAACCCTCGGCGGGTTCGCTCGATGCGCTTGCCTCTGCGGCGTCCGGAGCCGGCTCTTCGGCCGCCTTTTCGACGGTCTTCGTCGCCCGCTTCCGACTCTTCGTCGGCTTGGCGGCAGGCTCCTCGGATGCTTCCGCGGGCTCGGGGGCCGTTTCAGCGACGGGCTCGGCAGCTGGAGCCTCCTCGGCCGGAGCCCCGGCGGTCGCAACCGGGTCGTCGGCAACGGGCTCGGCAGCGGCCTCGGCAGCTGGATCCTCCTCGGCCGGAGCCTCGGCGGTCGCAACGGACTCGTCGGCGACGGCTTCGGCCGGTGGCGCGTCGGCGACGGCCTCGGCCGGTGGCGCCTCATCGGCCCGGAACTGGTCGAGAAGGCCCGACTCGGCAAATGCCGCGGCCATGGTGTTGTCGATGCCCTCTTCGGGCTCGGCCGTGGCGTCCTCGGGTCGGTAGTCGCGGTCCCGCCGGTCTCGGCGGTCACGACGCGGCCCGCGATCACCGCGCTCGGCGCGTTCGGGTCGATCGGTGCGCTCGGCGCGCCCGCTGCGATCCTGTCGGTCGGCGCCTTCACCGACCGGTCCTTCGGTCATCTCGTAGGACGGCTGGACGGTCGGAGTGGATCGGTCTTCGGTCTGCTTCAGGCTGAGGCCCAGCCGATGACGCTCGGAGTCGAGGCTGATGATCTTCAGCTGCAGCTGCTGGCCTTCCTGGACGACGTCA
>DATFEC010000139.1:0-2400 GCA_035251655.1 Candidatus Limnocylindria bacterium
GGACGCCGTCGCGCGGCTGGTTGAGGCCGCGGGGCTCGCTGTCGCCGCGACGTACGGGTCGCATGACCTGGGAGCGTTTTCGGCCGCCAGTGAGCACCTGATCGTCCTCTGCCGACGGATTCGGCATCGGTCTTCGCGGCGGGGGACAGAACCCGGATGAGGCAAGAACGGACGAGGTGGCGGGCGAAAAGATTCGGCTCCTGATGATCGAAGACGTGCCCCAGGTGGCATCGCACGTCCGTTCCCTGCTGATTGCCCAATCCCAGATCCAGGTGGTCGAGGTCATCGCGGAGGGTGACCGCGCGCTGGCGGCGGTCGGCGACTTCCGCCCCGACGTCGTGATCATCGACTGGCTGCTCCAGGGTCGCGTCAGCGGCGCGAAGGTCGCTTCGAGCATCCGCCAGGCCTATCCCGAGGTGGGCATCATCGTGCTCACCGTCCCGCAGGAGCCGATCACCGAGGATCCCGCGAGGGGGATCGACGCAGTCCTGCGCATGCCACTGGCCGGCTTCGACCTGAGCGCGGTCATCCGCAAGATCGCCGAAGAACGGGCCACCGTCATTTCCGGCGGCGGGGCGCAGCTGGTGAGCCTGTTCTCACCAAAGGGCGGCGTCGGGCGCACCACCCTCGCCTACAACCTGGCCGTCGCCCTGGCCGGCGAGGAGCCGGTCTGCCTGGTGGACGGCTCGCTCCAGTTCTCCGACCTGCGCGGCCTCCTCCGCGCCCCGGTGGATGCGCGCTCGATCCTCGACCTCCCCACCGACAAGATCCGTGAGGGGGACGTTTCGGAGGTCATGTTCCGCGACCCGTCCGGCATCGACGTTCTGCTTGCTCCGCCCCGGGTGGAAATGGCGGAGATGATCACCACTCGCGACATCGAGAAGGCGCTGTCCCTCCTTCGCCGCCTGTATGGCCACGTCGTCATCGATACGCGGGCCGCCCTGACCGATGAGGTGCTCGCCTTCCTCGACGCGTCGGACCTCGTGCTCCAGATCCTGACCTTCGACGCACAGGCGGTCCGATCCCTGGCGATGGCCAACGAGACCTTCGCCGCCATCGGCTACCCACCGTCGAAGCTGGCCGTGGTCCTCAACCGGGCCGATGCGTCCGGCGGCATGAGCCGCGAAGAGGTCGAGGAGGTGCTCGGCCACCACATCGACTTCGAGGTCGTGTCGGACGGACGGCTGGTGCTGGCCGCCAACAACGAGGGCGTACCGTTCGTCTCGGCCAGCCCCGACGCCCAGATCTCGAAGGGCGTCCGCAGCATTGCCGCCGCGCTCCTTGCCCATCGCCGCTCGCCGGCCCTCTCCCTTGCCTCTCGCTGACGACCTGACCTGAACGCCGTGGTCTCGCCCGACCCGCGCCCCATCGCCGTCTTCGATTCGGGAGTCGGCGGGCTCACCGTTCTGTCCGAGGTGCGCCGCCGCCTACCCGGGGAGTCGACCGTGTACCTCGGCGACAACGCGCGCACCCCGTATGGGCCACGCCCGGCGGAGGACGTCCGGCGGTTCACGCTCGAGTGTGTGGCATGGCTCCTGCGCCAGGACCCCAAGGTGCTCGTCCTCGCCTGCAACACGGCTACCGCCCAGGCGCTCCCACAGGTGCGGGCGGCGGCGCCTATCCCGGTGCTCGGCGTCGTCCGACCCGGCGCGGTCGCTGCCGCGTCCGCGACCCGCAGCGGTCATGTCGGCGTGGTCGCCACGGCAGGCACGGTGGCCTCGCGCGCGTACCCTGAGGCGATCGAGGAAGCAGAGCCGAGGGTCAGCGTCAGCCAGCAGGCCTGTCCCGACCTCGTCCCGCTGGTCGAGGCCGGGGAGCTCACCGGTCCGCGCGTCGACGACACCGTCCGCGCATACCTCGACGCCCTCCGCTCCCAGCAGCCCGCGCTCGACACCCTGCTCCTCGGGTGCACCCACTACCCGCTGCTGCGGCCGGTCTTCGAACGGCTGCTCGGCCCGTCGGTTCGGGTCGTCGATTCGGCGTTCACGACTGCCCTCGCCCTCGAGGATCTGCTCGACGCGCTCCAGGCGCGAAACGGCCCCGCCCCCGCCAGCCACTCGCCCGGCGCCGCGTCACAGCCCAACCGGGTGGCGACCACCGGCGACCCCGAAGCCTTCCGCGCGGTCGCGGTTCGGCTCTTCGGAGAGAGTCTGCCGGTCGTGGAGGCAGTCGATCTCGCCCCGGCCGAGGCGCGTGCCGACTAGACTTCCGAGCGTGACCCGCAGCACGGCCCGCCTGACCGCCGGCATCGTCATTGGGACCCTGCTGACCGCCACGGTCGCGATTGCCGGGCGGCGGCTCGAACGACGAGCCGGCAGTCACCTGCTGGACTGGTCCACCATTCGGTCGATTGCCCGACGCCGGGTTGGTGAGCGCACCGGCCGCCTGTCGGCCGCCGAG
>DATFEC010000205.1:0-3790 GCA_035251655.1 Candidatus Limnocylindria bacterium
ACGTGCACCAGCAGTTCGAGAACGCCCCGCTGGGTCCGAACAGCTCGACCAGGTCTCCCCAGCGGTCGGCCGTCAGCGGACGAACGTCAACTCCTGCGGTCATGAACCGACGGTATCCGCCATCCGTCGCGTCTCGTCCGCGTGCCAGGCCAGGCCCATCGCCTCGAACCGCTCCACCGCGTCCGCCAGCAGCGCCTTGTCACGCCGCGCCATGGCCAGTGCTCGCACCGCGAACGGAGCGACGTATGTATCAGGTCGAATCCATGCTGGAGCCTCGGCCTCGATTCGCTCCCGGTCGCCGAGGAACGCCAGTGCATCGAATAGCGCCGTCCATTCCGGCCAGGTACCTCCCGACAGCCATTCGGGCTGAACTGAGTCCACCAGATGCCGGACCTCGTCTCGATCCCCGTGGAGGCGCGCCAAGGCAACCGCCCGCGAGAACTTCAGGCGGCCGTAGCCAACCATGCCGAACGAGTCCGCCTTGGCCTCGAGGCGCGCCGCCTCGTCCGCCTCGTCGCCATGAAGCGCTGCAATGGCGGCCATCATGCAGAGGAGGACGTTGAATGGGCAAGGCGTGGCCCGATTGGACTCCACCGTGTCCTCCATCCGCGGCACGAGGCTGCGGATGGCGGTCCATTCGCCGATCGCGTATTCCAGCCGGAACCGCATCCCCAGGCCGTGGACTCGGTGGTGTGGCGTCAGGCCGGCCGTGATGAACTCCATTTGGTCGACGACTGGCCGTGCCTGCCCCGTACGGCCGAGATTGAGCAGCAGGTCCGCGGTCATGAACAGGCCGTCGGCCACGTTGTCGGGGTCGGTGACCGCGTCGCTGAGTGCGGTGCGCCTTTCTGCCAGCAGGAGAGCCTCGGCGTACTGGCCGGCCTCCTGCAGCGCGCTTTGCACCGCTCCGAGGGCTACCGAGAGCAGATCGATGTCGCCGACCTCCTCCGCCAGCGCGAGCCCATCGCGTGCCGCCTCGAGGTCATCGAACCAGAACGCCCTGGCGGCGAGCGCGAGGACCCGCTCCGGCGAGCCTTCCGGGGCGACCTCCACCGCACGCTCGATCCACCCCTCGACCAGGTTCTGGTCGAGCTGCCGCTGCCACATGCCCGCTCGCTGAGCGGTCTGATACGCCAGCTCGGGGTACACGAGCTCTGGTGCTGCCCCAAGCTCGAGTGCCGTCTCCAATGCCGCGACGAAGCCTTCGCCGTCGTACTTCAGGGCGCTGGCGTGGCCGATCTGGTACCAGACCTCGGCCTGCCTGGCGGGATCGGGCTCCAGCTCGACCGCCTGGCGGAGAAGCGTCAACGCCTCGTCGATTTCGTAGCGACCAACCGCAAGCTCGGCCGCCCGACGTGCCCACGCAACGGCTGCGGCCCGCAGCCGCTCCATCTCCTCTTCCTGGCCAGCCCATGCAAGGTCCTGATCCTCGGGCCGAACTGCCTCGCAGTAGTGGTGGGCCAGCACCGGGGCCAGCTCGTCGCGACCCTCGGCCCGCCGCTCGAGCCACGCGGCGAACGCGGCGTGCATCCGCGCCCGCCGGGCCTTCGGTAGGCTCCCATAGGCCACCTCCCGCGTGAGCGCGTGCTTGATGACGTACTCCCGCTCACCCGCCAGCGAAGAGCCGGCTCGACGCCGGACGAAGTCCCGCTCCTCCAGGAGGCCGATGTTGGGGCTCTCCCCGGCGACCAGCTCGTACACCGGCCCGGTCCAGAACGTACGCCCGATGACCGACGCCGCCTGGAGAGCGGCCTTCTCCGCCTCCGGGAGCAGGTCGATTCGCGCGGCCAGGACGGCCTGAACAGAGTCGGGGACGCTGAACCCGGTCGGCAGCTCCCCGAACGCCCAGCTGCCGTTCCGACGCGTCAGCACGCCGCGATCGATGAGGGTCCCGACCAGCTCCTCCACGAAGAACGGGTTGCCCTCCGCGCGGTCCACGACCAGTTCGCGGATCGCGTCGGGAACCCCGGCCCCCAGCAGCTCGGCCACCAGGCGATCGGAATCGATAGGAGGCAGCGCCTCGAGACGCATAGCCGAGGTATGACGCCATGCCCCGCCCCACGCGGGGCGCCGATCAAGCACTTCGGGACGGCCTGTGACCAGGACCAGCAGCGGCCCCTGGAGCTGGGCGATCAGCGTGTCGAGGAGGTCGCAGAGGTCGTCCTCCGCCCAGTGGACGTCTTCGATGAGAAGGACCATCGGTCGCTCCCGGACCAGCTCGCCCAGGAATTCGACCCACGCGTCGTGGAGGCGCTCCCGGGCGACGAGGGGGTGGAGCTCCTCCTCGGGCGTCAGACCCAGGGTCAAGCCCAGGTAGGGTCGATCGGCAAGCGCGGCCGCAACCGCCTCCGGTGGATCGCTTTCGGCGATCCCGAAATGCTCCTTGAGCACTTCCCCGAGGGGCCAGTAGGTGGCGCCCTGACCGTATGACAGGGTGCGCCCCGTCCGGCGGACCGGCTCCGGCGACTGAGTGCCCAGCCAGCCCCACATCTCGCGTGTGAGCCGCGTCTTGCCCACGCCGGCCTCGCCGAGGATGGACACCAGGTGCGCATCGCCGTCGGCCGCCACCTGCCGGTACCGGTCCTGGAGCTCAGCGAATTCGGCCTCCCGACCGACAAAGACCGATGGCTGGCCGCGCACCCCGCGCGGCCGCATGAGCGTCAGCGAATGGAGAACCCGGCGGGAGACAAGTCCGCCCGGCTTGCCTTTGGCCTCGATGGTCGCCGGGTCGCCGAACTCGAACGCGCCCGCGGCGGCGGTGACGGTTCGTTCTCCGGCCAGGATCTCGCCCGGCGCGGCAGCCTGTTCCAGTCGGGCCGCGACGTTGACCGCGTCCCCGGTGACGAACGAGCTGCCTGCACGGGCTCGGCCGACGACGACCTCTCCGGTGTTGACCCCGATCCGGAGGGCCAGCTTCTCCCCGAACAGCTCGGTCAGGCGGCGCTCCATGGCGAGGGCTGCGTGCAGCGCCCGCTCCGCGTGGTCCTCGAGGGCGGCCGGCGCTCCAAAGGCGGCCATCACCGCGTCGCCGGCGAACTTCTCGACCGTGCCCCCGCAGCGCTCGATCTCCTCGGTCATCGCGTCGTAGAAGCGATTCAGGACCAGACGCGTGCGCTCCGGGTCCTCCTCATCCGCGAGGGCCGTGGAGCCGACCAGGTCGGCGAACAGGACTGTCGCGACCTTGCGCTCCTCACTCGCGGGCTCGTCATCGGGCACGACGGCATCGTAGTCCCGGCCGGCACTCCAGGGAATGTCTGGCTCAAGCCGTCTGATCAGTCTCCCGCGGCCCGAGGAATGCCCGCAGCAGGAGGAGCGCGCCCAGCCCTACCAGCACTGCCGGCATCACCCACTCCGGCAGCGGAGCAGGCTCCCCGGACAGACCGATCACCTGCTCGAAGAACAGGTAGAACCCAGCGAACAAGGCCAGACCGATGACGATCTGCCACAGCCCCCCGTCGCGCATGTTTCGGCTACCGACTCGGATCCCGCCGAGGAACGAGGCGAAGCCTGAGGCGATCGGGAACAGGGTCCAGGCGTAAGCCCACGTCTCCCAGCGATCGGTCGCGCTCTGCCAGGCCAGGATGGCGCCCAGGGTCGTCAACACGCTCCCCCCGATGATCATCCCGGTGTTGGGCAGCACCAGGCCCAGGACGAAAAGTGCGAGGCCTGGGACGGCGATGAACAGCGGCCACACATCGGCCTGGTCGAAGACGTTCAGGTAGCGGATCGCCAGGAAGGCGATTCCCAGGAAGATCAGCAGCGCACCGAGCACGGCACCCGGCGGCGCCTG
>DATFEC010000224.1:0-3112 GCA_035251655.1 Candidatus Limnocylindria bacterium
AAGGCGCCCGCCCTGCGGCGGACGTTCAACAACCTGACCCAGACCGCCTCGGAGGGGCGCGGCGCGCCTCAGCGACGCGGTGTCTGCCTGCAGGTCATGACCCGCACGCCCAAGAAGCCGAACTCGGCGCTGCGCAAGGTCGCCCGCGTCCGGCTGACGAACGGGATGGAGGTCACCGCCTACATCCCGGGCATCGGTCATAACCTCCAGGAGCACTCGGTGGTCCTGGTCCGGGGCGGTCGGGTACCGGACCTGCCGGCGGTGAAGTACCACATCATTCGCGGCCCGCTCGACGCGGCCGGCGTGCGCGACCGCCAGCAGGGGCGCAGCAAGTACGGCGCCAAGTCGGCGGGGAAGGGCTAGCTCCATGCCTCGCCGTCCCACCGTCGCTCGCAAGTCGAAGTACGACGAGACCCTGTCCGGCACCGCGCTGACCATGGATCAGTTCACGAACAAGCTCATGCGCGGCGGCAAGCGGCAGCTCGCCTCGCGCATCCTCGAGGATGCGCTGGCGCATGCGGAGAAGCAGGCCGGTCGGTCGGGGATCGAGGTCCTCGAGGGAGCCATGCGCAACGCCATGCCCATGATCGAGGTCAAGCCCAAGCGGGTCGGCGGCTCGACCTATCAGATTCCAGTCGAAGTCCGCGCCGATCGGCGCGTTTCGCTTGGCATGCGCTGGCTGATCGAAGCTGCGCGGAAGCGGAACGGCAGGTCCATGAGCGAGAAGCTGGCTGCCGAGCTGATCGACGCCTCCAACGGCCTGGGCGCCGCCGTCAAGCGCCGCGAAGACACGCACCGAATGGCGGAGGCCAACAAGGCCTTCAGCCACTTCCGGTGGTAGTCGCGACCGCCCCGCGAGTCAAGGGCAGCGAGATGGCGACCGAGTACCCGCTGGAGCGAACCCGGAACATCGGGATCATTGCCCACATCGACGCGGGCAAGACGACCGTGTCGGAGCGGATCCTGTTCTACACCAAGAAGATCTACAAGATCGGCGAGGTCCACGAAGGCGCGGCCACGATGGACTGGATGGAGCAGGAGCAGGAGCGCGGCATCACGATCACCGCCGCGGCCACGACCTGCTTCTGGGCGGATCACCGAATCAATCTTATTGACACGCCCGGCCACGTGGATTTCACCGTCGAGGTCGAGCGAAGCCTGCGCGTGCTCGACGGCGCGGTCGTCGTCTTCGACGGCGTAGCGGGCGTCGAGCCCCAGTCGGAGACGGTCTGGCGGCAGGCGGATCGGTATGGCGTCCCGCGTTTCTGCTTCGTGAACAAGCTCGACCGCACCGGCGCCGACTTCTGGCGCGTGGTGGACATGATCCGGGACCGGCTGGGTGCCGTCGCCGTTCCGGTCCAGATCCCGATCGGCACCGAGGCCGCGTTCCGCGGGGTCATCGACCTTGTCGAGATGCAGGCGATCACCTACGGCGCCGACGTGGACGATCCGGGCCAGTCCGGGCCGATTCCGACCGAGCTCGCCGAGGAGGCCGCGACCTGGCACGACAAGATGGTCGAAGCCCTGGCCGACCTTGACGACGACATCGCCCACAAGTTCCTCGAGGGAGAACCGGTCGCGGCCGATGAGCTGAGGCGCGCCCTCCGGGCGGGCACGCTTGCGTATCGCATCGTGCCGGTCCTGTGTGGATCGGCCCTGAAGAACAAGGGCATCCAGCCCATGCTCGACGCGGTCATCGAGTTCTTGCCCAGCCCGCTCGACGTGCCGCCGGTGACCGGGACCGACCCGCGTACCCACGAGCAGGTCGTCCGTCATACCGATCCGACCGAGCCGTTCGCGGCCCTCGCCTTCAAGATCGCCGCCGACCCGTTCGTCGGCAAGCTCGCCTTCTTCCGGGTCTACAGCGGGACGCTGAAGAGCGGGTCGTACGTCTACAACTCGACGAAGGACCACAAGGAGCGGATCGGGCGCCTGGTGCAGCTCCACGCCAACCACCGCGAGGAGGTCGAGTCGGTCAGTGCCGGCGACATCGCCGCTGCGGTCGGGCTGAAGAACACCTTCACCGGCGACACCCTGACCGATGAAGCCCATCCCATCGTGCTGGAGGCCATCACCTTCCCCGAGCCGGTCATCGAGCTGGCGGTGGAGCCGAAGACCAAGGCCGACCAGGACAAGATGGCGATCGCCCTCCAGCGGCTGGCGGAGGAGGACCCGACCTTCCGGGTCAGCACCGACCAGGAGAGCTCCCAGACCCGGATCGCGGGAATGGGCGAGCTCCACCTGGAGGTGATCGTCGACCGCATGCTCCGCGAGTTCAAGGTCCAGGCCAACGTCGGCCGCCCCCAGGTCTCGTATCGGGAGGCCATTCGCCAGGGCGCCAAGGCGGAAGGCCGGCTCGTGCGCCAGACGGGCGGCAAGGGCCAGTACGGCCACGCGGTGATCACGCTCGAGCCCCTGGAGCGGGGGAGTGGCTACGTCTTCGAGTCGAAGATCGTCGGCGGCGCCATTCCGCGCGAGTTCTGGAAGGCGGTCGAGGAGGGCATCCGCGACGCCCTGGCTGGGGGCATCCTGGCCGGCTATCCGTTGATCGACGCCAAGGCCACGCTCATCGACGGGTCGTTCCACGAAGTCGACTCGTCGGAGATGGCATTCAAGATTGCCGGCTCGATGGCGGCGAAGGCCGCCGTTGCCAAGGCCGACCCCGTCATCCTCGAGCCGGTGATGAAGGTCGAGGTCGTCACTCCCGAAGACTTCATGGGGGACGTCATCGGGAACCTGAACGCACGCCGCGGATCGGTCGACGGGATCGAGGAGCGGGCCACTTCGCGAGTCATCGCGGCGCATGTCCCCCTGGCCGAGATGTTCGGCTACGCCACCGACCTGCGGTCGATGACCCAGGGCCGGGCCACCTACTCGATGGAGTTCTCGCGCTACACCGAAGTCCCGCAGTCCATCGCCAACGAACTGATCGCCAAGTCCAAGAGCTGACACCCACCTAGGAGGAGCGAAGAGCAAGCACCATGGCCAAGCAGAAGTTCGACCGCACCAAGCCGCACATCAACGTCGGCACCATCGGTCACGTCGACCATGGCAAGACGACCCTGACCGCGGCCATCACGAAGTACCTGGCCCTCAAGGGCGGGGCCAGCTT
>DATFEC010000112.1:0-4567 GCA_035251655.1 Candidatus Limnocylindria bacterium
TCAACGCGGTGGCAATCCGGCTGCATCGCGCCCGAGCCCGATTCGAGCAGACCCTGTTGAAAGGTCCGAGCCGATGGCGGACATGGCTATCGGTGAAGGGCAGTGCGAGCCGCCGACCATCGCGGGAGGAACCATGAGTCAGAACCCCACACGCGATCCGATCGACGAGCTCCGCCGAGCGAACCCGCTCCGAGACGACCAGCTGCCCACCAGCAGCCGGGACCGAGTCTGGTCCCGGATCCAGGAGGCACGCATGGAAGACAACGGACAGGCCCGCGCCGCGCAGTGGACGATCGCCGCCTCGGGCGTCGCGCTCGTGGTGGTGATGGTGGCGGCCCTCACGCTCGGCGGCGCAGCCGCTCCGACCCCGCCGGTCGGCAACGAAGGCAGCGGGGGCGGAGGGCTCGGAATCTGCCTGGCCTTCAGCATCGAGGAGCTGCAGGCCCGCGACTTCGCGTTCGACGGGACGGTGACCGCGATCAATGGCACCCAGGCCACGTTCGCCGTGAACGACGGTTACTGGGGCATCGAGGACGGAGCATCGGTGACACTCGCGGCCGACCTCATGGTTGGCGAGCCAGATGTGGTTGCCCTCGAGGGCGGCCCGTTGCTGGAGGTCGGTGAGCGATTCCTCATCACCGGCGACGAGACGTTCGCCTGGAGCTGCGGGTGGAGCCGGGTCTACGACGCGGCCAGTGCCGCCGAATGGGCCGCCGCGGCGCCCTGACACCAGTCCGCGGGCGCCGGCGGCGGAGCCGGATCGGGATACCGCTTCAGCCGCCGGCGCGCTCCACGTACTTCGACAGCACGGGGTCCCACCCGACGGTGTAGCCCCGGAACGCTCCCTCGGCGCTCTCCCCGTGCACCTCCCAGCCGCGATGCTCGAGCTCGACCCGTGTCGTGCTCGGGCCCTCGGCGATGAAGCGAACGGTGAGCTGGGTCGCCAGCTCGGGGCCGTATCCCGGATGCCACGTGGACGAGAACCCCTCGGGGTCGTCCCAGGCGGTGATCGTCCCCCACGTCACCTTCCCGCCATCGGTCTGTTCGTAGATCTCTCCGCCCACCCGGTCACCCATCGCCGCGACGGCGGCGGTCGAGGCCGCCACGGAATGGGTGAGCGCCGGCCACCAGGTGCCCATCCCCTCGGTGAACAGCTTGAACGCCGCCTTTTGCGACAGCGGCACGGTGACCGTCTTGCGGATCACCAGGTCGGTGGACTCGGGGGCATCCGAGGCCGTGAATCGGGTCGCCATGTCAGTCCTCCGCTGCTTCCTCTGCGGCCGCCCGGTATTCCTCCAGGGCGCGGCCCCAAAACTCGTCCATCCAGGTGCGCAGGGCGCCCATCCCCTCGGGGTTGACGGCATAGATCCGTCGCGTGCCTGCTGAACGTGCGGTCACCAACCCCGCATCGCCCAGCACCCGGAGGTGCTGGGACACGGCCGGGCGCGTCACCGGCATGCCGTCCGCGATCTCGTGGACGGCGAGTGGTCCGGACAGCAGGCGCTCGAAAACTCGTCGCCTGGTCGGGTCCGCCAGCGCGCCGAGGGCAATCAGGGCAACGGCGGCGGTGCCCCCGGTCGCAGGCGCTTGAGGGTTAGTCAACACTTACCGTTCATATTGACTTACCGATGGGCCCACGTCAAGAGGGCATCAGCGCCGGAGCGGGCCATGATGGGAACCGTGATCCGGCACACTGAAAGGCGATGATTCGCCGGGTCGGGACCTATATCCGCGGAAGTGTCGACGCCCTCGAGGACCGTGACTTCCGGCTCTACTGGATCGGCCAGACCACCTCCGGCTTGGGCGACTCGCTGGTCTGGGTAGCCTATGCATGGGCCGTGCTGGAGGTCGGCGGAGACGCGTCGGCGCTGGGACTGGTCCTGGCCGCCAACGCGCTGCCACGAGTCGTCTTCCTGCTGGTGGGCGGGGTGTGGGCCGATCGCCTGCCGCGCCAGCTGGTGATGGTCGGAGCCGACGTCGTGCGCGGGCTCGTGGCCGGCGCCATGGCCATCCTGTTCCTGACCGGGACGGCGGAGGTCTGGCACCTGGCCGTCGGCGCGGCGCTCAACGGGGCCGCTTCGGCGTTCTTCATTCCGGCGGCGACCGGAGTCATGCCGCAGCTGGTCGCCGGCCCCCGCCTCCAGCAGGCGAACGCGCTCATGAACCTGTCCCAGAGCCTGACGTGGGTTATCGGTCCAACCCTGTCGGGCCTCATCGTCGCCACCGGCGGTCCAGGGTTTGTGTTCGCGATCGATGGCGTCAGCTTCGCCATCAGCACGATTTCGCTCCTCGCACTGAGCCTGCCGCGCCTGGTGGTTGCGCCGCGGACCTCATTCCTCGCCGACCTGGCCGGCGGCTTGCAAGAGGTCATGTCCCGCAGCTGGCTGCGCGCCGGCCTCGTGGTGTTCGCGCTTTCGAACATGGCGAACGCCGCGTTCCAGGTCCTGGGTCCGGTGATCATCGACCGTGAGCTCGGCGGCGCCGCCTCGTGGGGATTCATCCTGACCTTCGGCGCGTTGGGGGCGGTGGTGGGCGGCGCCATCGGCTTGCGCTGGAAGCCGGCGCGACCGCTGCTCGCGTCATTCGCGATCTGCGTCCTGATCAGCTTCAACGTCCTGGCCCTCATTCCGCCTGCCGCGGTGCCCGTGCTGGCCATCGTGAACTTCGGTGCCATCCTGGCCGTCATCCTGGGCAACACCCTGTGGGACACCACCGTGCAGCAGCACGTTCCCCAGGAGGCGCTGTCGCGGGTGAACTCCTACGACTGGATGGTGTCGCTCATCTTCCAGCCCATCGCGTTCGCGATCGTCGGGCCCCTGGCCCTTGCCATAGGAGAGGACCAGACGCTCGCCCTGGCGTTCGTCGTTGGAGCCGGAGCCAACGTTGCCATCCTGGCGGTCCCCAGCGTCCGCAACCTCCGGCGTCGTGACCATCCGGAATCCGAACCGGCGGCCGCCGACGTCGGTCCCGCCATCTCGTGACATTCGACCCACACTTCTTTTCAGGAGGAGACCATGACTTGGGAGCAAGCCGAAGAAGCCGCCAAGCCCGTCCTGAGGTGCCCGCTGTGCAGCGGGCTGGAGTTCGACCGCGAGCAGGGTCGAATGGACTCCCGCTGGGGCATCACCAGCCACAAGCTCGTCCTGCAGGTCTGCCGGCGGTGCGGGCTCGTCCTGCAGTTCTCCGCCGGGCGCGGGATCTTCGATTTCGACTGACCGGGCGTAGACTGGACCGGTGTTCTCGTTCCTGACCGGTCGCAAGTCGACCATGCCCGACCCGGCCCGGGCCCTGCCCGGCCGGCCAACGCCGATCCGCACGGCCGAACGGCATCACGTCAACGGCCAGCCGCTGAAGGGCCCGTACCCTGAGGGGGCGGAGATTGCCGACTTCGCGGCCGGCTGCTTCTGGGGCGTGGAGAAAACGTTCTGGAACATCCCCGGCGTCATCGTCACCGCGGTTGGCTACCAGGGCGGCTACACGCCCAACCCGACCTACGAGGAGGTCTGCTCTGGAGAGACCGGCCACGCCGAGGCGGTGCGCGTGGTGTTCGACCCTTCGCGGCTCTCGTACGAACAGCTGCTGAAGGCGTTCTGGGAGGAGCACGACCCAACCCAGGGCATGCGACAGGGAAACGACCTGGGCACCTCGTATCGGTCAGCCATCTACACCCACACCGATGCCCAACGCGCAGCGGCGGAGAGCTCCCGGGCGATGTACCAGGCCGAGCTGACGAAGGCCGGGTACGGGGCGATCACGACCGAAATCGCGGACGCGGGGCCGTTCTACTTCGCCGAGGACTACCACCAGCAGTACCTCGCCAAGAATCCAAACGGCTACTGCCCGGTCCATTCGACCGGCGTGTTGCTCCCCGGCGAGGCCGTCGTGCAGCTGGAGCAGGTCTAGCCGTGGAGCGCCTGCTCACGCGTTGACCTTCCGGACACGAGCCGGCTGCACCCGGCTCGCCTGATAGGGGCGGCTCGTCACCGATTTCGGTGACATGCGGCACCTTCGGGCAGTTGGCCTGCTCCGTAACGTGACGGAGCAGGAGGAGGTCTCCATGCCAGCCACGCGTCGATTCACCCGTCGCCAGTTCCTGAAGGCGGGCGCCGTCATCGGGGCCTCGGCCAGCGCCTCGGCCCTTGTCCCGTGGCGTCTCGCTACGCCATGGGTCGCCCGGGCGAACGGGCTCCCCTTCCTGGACCCGTCCAGCCTCACCCGCTTCGTTGACCCGCTGCCCATCCCGCCGACGTGGACCACCGCCCAACTGGCGGGCAATGGCCTGACCATGGCGCCCGGCCTGCATCGGTTCAGCTCGCAGATGGGCTGGACGCCCACCTTTGGCTACGGCGGGGCGAGCTACCTCGGGCCGACCATCGAAGCCCAAGCCGGCGTCCCGGTATCGTTCGTCGCACGCAACCGCCTCGGACCGCACCCACTGCCCATCGATCTCGCGCTCCATGGGCCCGACGCTGAAGACCAGCTCCGGCCGCGGGCCTCGCTCCACCTCCATGGGGGCTACACCGAGCCGGGATCGGACGGATATCCGGAGGACACGTTCCGCCCGGGC
>DATFEC010000227.1:0-2736 GCA_035251655.1 Candidatus Limnocylindria bacterium
CGGGATGCCACTCGCCGGATGATCGATTGGCTCGGCCGCGAGCACGGCCTCGAGCCGGTGCAGGCGTACCTCCTGTGCAGCGTCGCGATCGACCTGCGGATCAGCGAGGTCGTGGACGCCCCGCACTGGGTCGTGACCGCCCACTGCCCGCTGGACATCTTCGACTAGGCGTTCGCCATTCCGATGCGAATGGGCCGACGCCCGCGGCGCCGGCCCATCGGTCTGTCTGCTCGAAGCCGGGCCGCTAGGCCTCAACCTCCGGTGCCGGCTCCGGCAGCGTGTCCGTCTCGCCGTACACCGCGCCGAGGTCCTTCAGCGCCTGCGGCCGCGTGGCCCGGAGCACGAAGTACAGGACGATGCCGATCAGCATCCAGACCCCCGCCACGGGAGCGACCGCAACGAGGTCACCGCCGAGGGAAGGAACGTCCAGGTCGATGATCGGGATGGTCACTCCCCCGATCACGAACAACAGGGCCGGGATCATCGCGACGAAGCCGAGGATCGGGACGACCAGGTGCTTGATCGGGTTGAAGTCCGCCCGACCATCCCTCAGGAAGTAGCCGATGCAGGCCAGGTTCACGGCCATGTACATCCCGGCGAACAGGAGCCCGAGCAGGGTGCCCAGGAAGACATAGACGTTCAGTCCGGCCGGGAACGGATCCGTGGTCAGGACGAAGCCGAGAATGAGCACGAGCGCAATGCCCAGGATCATCTGGACATGGACCGCGTTCACGGGCGTTTGACGGGTCGGGTGAACCGCTCCCAGGAAACGGGGCAGCAGACCGCCGCGCCCCATGTTGAATATGGATCGGGTCGCCGCCGTCGCGCCCGCGTTGGCGTTGGCCAGGCAGCTGTTCAGGATGGCGAAGAGGACCGCAAATCCGCCGATGACCGGGAGGACCTCCTCGGCCATCCCGCCCCACGGATCGCCGTTGTTGTAACCGAGGAACTCGGTCGCCATTCGATCCGGACCGAAGTACACCGTGGCGGCATACATGTTGAAGACGTAGAAGGCGCCGACCGCGATCGTCGACCAGATCACCGCCCTCCGGATCGTTCGCTTGGGATCCTTCGCCTCCTCTCCCAGCGGCGCGGCCGCCTCGAAGCCGATGAACGCGAGCAGGCAAAAGACCATGCCCTGCAGGGCCGGGGTGATGCCGCCCTCGCCCGGGATGAAGACGTCGATCGTGTTGTTCGAGCCGGCGTTGATGACGAGCAGGATCGAGATGCCCAGGAAGATGACGATTTCGATCGTGCCCAGGACGACCCCGGCCCGGGTGCTGAAGGAGATGCCGCTGTACAGCAGCCACCACGTCAACAGGCCGCAGGCGACCGCGAGGATGGCCCACATCTCGGTGAGCTCGATGCCGAGGTAGGTCGCGACGAAGATTGCGCCGAAGAACCCGAAGCCTCCGAACAGGAGCGGGGCCACCAGGGGCTCGGCCAGGGTGAAGGCCCAGCCCATCAGCCAGCCGGGGAACGACCCCAGCCCACGCCCGACGTAGGTGTACATCCCGCCCGCTGAAGGCAGGTGTCGGGCGAGCTCGCCGACCGAGTAGGCCGTGAACAGGGCCGCGATCATCGCGAACAGGACGGCGAGGGGTGTGATCCCGCCGGCAAAGACCGTGGCGGCGCCGATCGAGGCCGCCGTGGCAACTGCCGGCGCCATGTGGGTGATGGATTGGAACACCACGCCGGTCGCACCGACCGCGTTCCGATCCAGGCTGGGCGCCTCCGACGCCGTCGACGCTGTGGTCATCAGGCTCTCTCCTCCGGCTGTGCCGGTGACCCGCTGCCCGGGAGATGGAACCCACCTGCCGCGCGGGTCGCCGGCGCCAGTCTAGGCAGCCGCGGACTGGGTGAAAAGGGGCAATTTGGGGCGGTTCGGAGGGGTCCGGGAGGTGGTCGCGTCAGCCCAGGCGGGTGAGAATCTCCTCCCGGTCGAACGCCCACGAGCCGAGGACGAGCAGTGCCCCGATGAGGCCGACCACCACCAGGTCGCCAACGAGGACCTGGGTCATGGTGAACGTCGCCTGTCCCCCGAGGAACTGGGCGACGGCGATCGCGATGATCGGCAGCACGACGAACGCCCCGAACTGCTGCGCAGTTCGGGGGTCGCCGACCCGCGAGCTGACGATGACCCCGAGCAGTACCGACAGGACGCAGATGAGGGGCACCAGCGTGGCCATGGCCACGATCCACTGAGGGCTGAATACCATCCGCAGGAGACGTGGATCGGCGATGGCCGCGTTGATCAGCCCGTAGCCGACCCACACTGCCCAGGTGGCCACCACCGCGGGCAGGGCAGCGGCGATGGTCTTGCCCGCCAGGAGCTCGGAGACCTCGACCGGGGTCGCGAGCTGCGGCTCGAGGGACCGGGCCTGACGCTCCCCGATGACCGATTGTGACGCGATCGCAATCGGGACCATGGCCGGGATCAGGAGGAAGTACGCCATGAAGTTGGTCACGATGAACCCCTGCGCGGCGAGCTTCGGCGGCAGGCCTGGGAACGCGGCGAGCATGACCTCGATCTGGCCCAGCTGGCTCATGTCCAGGTCGTTGACCTGGATGAACGCCACGATGGCGGTCGGGATAGCGGCGAAGATCACCGCCGGGGCGGCGACGACGCCGAGCAGGAGCTTGTTCGAGGCGATCTCGCGCCACTCCTTGCCAAAGACGGTGGCGACCACGTCAAACCGCACGAGCGGCCTCCGCATCCTGGTCCGCGGATTCGCT
>DATFEC010000214.1:0-4157 GCA_035251655.1 Candidatus Limnocylindria bacterium
TGGTCGGGGCCTGCAGCCGGCCGCCGGTGGCGGCCAGCAGGTCGTCGATGCGGATTGGCGCGGGCACGCGGCTTCCTGCGGCTTTCGGCGGCGAGTCTATCAGCCTCATGGGTGGGCAACCCCCGGCACGGATCGGTCCGGTGGGATGCCGAAGTAGTCGAAGACGAGCGGCGCCAGCTGGGAGAACGCGACGTCCGACCGCTCCCCGATCCCCGATCGGCTGACCGCCGGCCGGTGGATGAGGATCATCATCACGAACTGCGGATCGTCGGCCGGTGCGATACCGATGAAGCTCGAGTCGATCCAGCCCTCGATGTAGGCCTGGCGGGTGATCTCCTCGTAGACCGGCTGTCCGCTGGCATCGGTCCCGGTCCGGACCCGAACCTTGACCGGACCCGCGACCTGGGCCGTCCCGGTCTTGCCCGCAATCGAGTAGCCGGGGACCGCGGCGGCGCTGGCGATGCCGTTGTCGATGGCCCCGGTGAGCATCTCGAGGACGATTTCGGCGGTCTCCGGTTGCATGACCTGTTCGGACTCGGGGAGCGGCCGCGGGGTGAAAATGCCCTCGCCATCGGTCCAGCCGGCCACCACGTGGGGCGTCACCAGCTGCCCGCCATTGGCGATGGCCGCATACGCCGCCGCCATCTGCAGGACGGTGACGGAGATGCCCTGCCCGAACGAGTTCTGCGCGGTCGTCACTTCCTTGGCCGCGCCCGGGTCGTCGGGGTGGTGCACGACGCCCGCGGCCTCGCCCGCAATGTCCACGCCGGTCGGCTGGCCGAACCCGTAGCGCAGGAGGGCGTCGTACAGCCGCTGCCCGCCGAGGGTCAGCCCGATGGTGGCCGCCCCCACGTTGTTCGAGAGGGCGAGGACCTCGGCCGGCGTGATCAGGCCGTGACCGTTGGGAAACCACTGCCGGTCGGCATTGCTGATCGTGACGTCGTAGACCTTGAGCTTGTTGTCGTCGAGGAACAGGTCGGTCGGGCTGATGGCGCCCGCGTCGAAGGCGGCCGCCACGGTCATGGCCTTGAGGACCGATCCAGGCTCGTACTGGCGGCTGACCGCCGGGTTCGAGAACAACGCCGGGTCGGTGGTTGGATAGGCGTTGGCGTCGAAGGTCGGGACCGATGCGAGGGCGAGGATCGCCCCGCTGTGCACGTCCATGACCAGGCCCGTCACGCCCTTCGCCCGATTCCGCGTGAAGTTGTCCGCGACCTGCTCCTCGAGCAGGTGCTGCAGCCCGGCGTCGATGGTGAGGGTGACGTCGGCGCCATTCACCGGCGACTCGAGCTCGTGGACCGACCCGGCGATGAGCCGGCCGGCGACATCCTCCTGCGCCACCACCGAGCCCGGGGTACCAGCCAGGATCGCGTCCTCCGCTCCCTCGACGCCGTACTGGCCGACGCCGTCCACGTTGACGAAGCCGAGGACCTGGGCGCCGAGCGTCGTGCCGGGCACCGCCCCGTTCATGGTGTACACCCGTCGCGGTTCGGTCACGAGGCCGACGCCGGGCAGGCCCAGGGCCCGCACCCGGGTGGCCGTTTCGGGACTCACCCGGCGACTGAGCCAGGTCCACGCCGTCTCTCCGGCGAGCGTCGTCTCCAGCTCGGCCGGATCCGTGCCGAGGACCGCGCCGAGGAGGCGCGCGGAGCGCGCCGGATCGACGACGGTCGGCGGGGTGGCGAAGACCGACTCGGCGGTGAGCGAGGTGGCGAGGATCAGGCCCTCACGGTCGAGGATGAGGCCGCGGGCGGCAGGGATCTGCTGCACGTGCGCCAGCTGGGCGAGACCGATGTTCGCCAACCGCTCCCGGTCGATGACCTGCCACCACACGAGTCGGTAGCCGATGAGGCCGGCGACGAGCATCAACACCACCAGCATCACCACCGCCCGGATTCGACTGTCGGTTCTGGCAAGCATGGCAGCTCCGGGTCGCGCGCCGGGCGTGCGACGGCTAGGGGTGGTGGTCAGACGATGGGCTGGCGAAGTGGACCGATGCGTCAGGGAGTGGGGTCAGGCCCAGCTCCGCGGCCCGGGCCTCGATGGTGGCCGGCGACTGCGCCTGGCCGATCTGAAGGAGGAGCGCCTGGCGCTCCGCCTCGAGCTGATCGAGCTGGGCCTCCAGCCGCTGGATCTCGTAGCCGGTGCTGGCGATCCGGCTCGACTGGGTCAGGTACAGCGCCGCCAGCATGGCCGAAACCACGATCACGACCAGCGCGAGCGACAGGCCGGCGGCCCTCCGCCGGGCGGATGCGCGGCGAAGCCGGTAGCCACGGCCAGACCTCGCCGCGCGCGTGTTGCGCAGCGGGCGCCGAACTCCCCAATCGATATCCCCCAGAACGCCGACTGGGCGCGCGCCGATGGCGGCCATGGTGACGGCGGCTCAGGCGGCCGCGGGACGGCCCTGCAGGCGCAGGGTCCATGCCGGCTGCGGCTCGTCGGCGACCGGCTCTTCTTCGATCGCGTTCCAGTCTGCGGGCTCGCGTTCGATTCGCAGTCGACGCTCGCGAACCTCCCGCTGACGGGAGCTGTAGGCGCGGCGACGGCTGACGTGATGACGGGGACGACCTCGACTCATGTGCCCAACCCTCCTGTCTTCTCCGCGACTCGCAGCCGCGCGCTGCGCGCGCGGCGGTTTCGTGCCACTTCCGCCTCGGACGGGCGAATGACCCGGCGTGAGACGAGCCGCACGCGGGCCGTATGGCCACACGTGCAGACCGGGGGCAGCGGGACCTCGAGACAGTCGCGCGCCTCGCGAGCCAGGAAGCGCTTGACGATCCGGTCTTCCCCGGAGTGGTAGCTGATGACCGCCACCCGGCCCCCTGGCCGGAGGACGGCGAGGGCAGCCTCCAGGCCCTCCTCGAGGACCTCGAGCTCGCGGTTGACCGCGATCCGGAGGGCCTGGAAGGTCCTGGTGGCCGGGTGGATCCGCCCTGCATCGGCCCCCCTGGCCGGGACGGTTGTGGCCACCACGGCCGCCAGGTCGGCCGCCGTCACGAGACGGCCCGACGCGCGCGCCGCCACGATCGCCTTCGCGATGCGGCCTGCACGGCGTTCTTCACCAAGCGTCGCGAGGATTCGGGCGAGCTCTCGCTCCGAGGATCGGTCGATGAGCTCGAGAGCCGAAACACCACTCGTTTCATCGAATCTCATGTCCGGCGGCGCGTCCGCCGTGAAGGCGAAGCCGCGCCGCGGATCGGCGAGCTGATAGCTCGACAGGCCAAGGTCGAACAGGACAGCGTCGAGGGGGACCAGGCCCTCGGCGCGCGCCACCTCCTCGAGGCGGGTGAAGTTGGCGTGGCGGATGATCGCCCGCTCCCCGAAACGCGCCAGGGTACGGGACGCCTCTCGGACGGCCGCCGCGTCGGCATCGAGGCCGAGGAGGCGGCCGCCCGGAGACACGGCCTCCAGGAGCCGCTCGGCGTGCCCACCGCCACCGACCGTGCAGTCAGCAATGGAGCTGCCGGCACGGAGGGCCAACGAGGCGAGAACCTCGTCGACGAGGACCGGCAGATGCCCTTCTCCCATTCGCGACTGTCCCTCATGGGTCCGGTAGCGGGCCGAGCGGCCCGGAGACGCATGAATGGCCTGGTCGTGACGTGCGTCATCGCGTCACGGGGCCCTAGATCCCCAGGTCCTGCAGCTGCTCCGCCAGCGCCTCGGGCGCGTCCTCGATCCGTGATCGATACGGCTCCCAGGCCGACGGCGCCCAGATCTCCAATCGGTTCAGGGCGCCAACGACGATGACCTCACCCGGCTCGAGCCCGGCGTAGCTGCGCAGGTAGCCAGGGACGAGCAGCCGGCCCTGTCGGTCGAGCTCCACGTCGACCGCCCCGGACGACATGAACCGCGCGAACTGGCGGGCCTGGGTGCTGGTGAGGGGCAGGCCACGCAGCTTCTCTGCGAGCTCAGCCCATGCGTCTCGGGGAAAGACGGCGAGGCAGGCGTCGAGCCAGCGGGTGAGGGTTGCCCCCTCCGCCATGCGGGTCCGGAAGCGAGCCGGCACGGCGATTCGGCCACGGTCGTCCAGCGCGTGGCGGTACTCGCCGGTCAGGAACGGGGTCCTCTCCAATCGACTCCCCTACCACTGTTCCCCATTTGGCCCCATTTTGAGCCACAGGGCGCCATCTTACAGGGCAAGGGCCTCCCGTCAAGGT
>DATFEC010000164.1:0-4969 GCA_035251655.1 Candidatus Limnocylindria bacterium
GGCACAAGCCGAGCAGGCGGCCGCCGAGGCCCCGAAGCCTGCCCCGGAGCCGGTGGTCGATGCTGTCGCCGAGCCTGCCGCGGACGCGGGCGCAGCGTCGGAAGAGGCCGCGGCCGACGTCACGTCGGAGCCCGAGGTCGAGGCAGCCGCGGAACCTGAGGTTGAGGCCGCGCCACCCACGGAAGAGGCCGAGCCCGAGACCGCAGCCGAGCCCGAAGCACAGGCCGAGCCGGCTGCCGAAGCGGGCAGCGAACCCGAGGCGGCACCGGAAGCTGCTCCCGAAGCTCCCGCCGAACCCCCAGCCCAAGCCCCAACCGAAGCGACGGAGACGCCGCCAGAGACCGAGGCTGCCGTGGTACCCGCGCCGAAGCCGGCCCGAGGCCGCAAGGCGAAGGCCGCAGCCGAGCCCGCCACTGAATCCGAAACCCCCGAGGCCGAGAGCCAGGAGACTGAGTCATGAAGGCGTTCCTCGAATACGTGGCCCGCTCCCTGGTCGACCACCCCGACGCCGTCGAAGTCGAGGTCGAGGAGGATGGCGACGAGGTCACCCTGACCCTGGTGGTGGACGAGCGGGACATGGGTCGCGTCATCGGTCGAGACGGCCGCATCGCCAACGCCATCCGGAGCCTCCTCCGCGTGATGGGCGCGAGGGACGGCCGGCATGTCGAGCTCGACATCGAAGCCCGCGAGTGAACCGCTCGCGGTCGCCCGGGTGATGGGCGTCCGTGGGCTCAAGGGGGACCTTCGGGTGATGTCCCTGACCGATGCGCCTGAGCGCCTGTCGGTGGGCCACCAGGTGGTGGTCGAGGGGGAGACGACGCCCCGCGTGATCGTCGAGGCCGGGACTTCCAAGCATGGTCCGGTGCTCCGCCTGGTCGGGATCAACGATCGAGATGGGGCCAGCGCGCTCATCGGTCGACATCTGCTGGCCCCGGCGGCGCCGGACGATCTTCCAGCCGGAACCTACTGGTGGCACGAGCTGGAGGGGCTCGAGGTGATCACGCCCAGCGGCCGCACCCTCGGTCGGCTGGAGGAGGTCTTCCGGGTGGGCAGCAACGAGGTGTACCGCGTCCTCGGACCCGAGGGCGAGGTCCTCGTGCCGTCACTCCGGTCCATCGTCGTCAACATCGACCTGGCCGCTGGCCAGATGACGATCCACGACCCTGCGGAGTGGCTGGAGGAGGTCTGACCGTGGCCGCATCGCCGCTGCTCAGGATCGACGTCGTGACCCTGTTTCCAGACCTCTTCCGACCCGCCCTCGCCGCTGGTGTGCTGGGCCGCGCCGTCGAACGGGGCGTGGTGTCGGTCGAGCTCCACGATCTGCGCGAGCATGGCCTCGGCCGCCATCGACAGGTGGACGACACGCCGTACGGCGGGGGAGCGGGCATGGTCCTGCGCCCGGAACCGTTGGCCGGCGCCCTGGCGCCGCTTCGCGAGGAGGGCGTCCCGATCATCCTCCTCGACCCTGCGGGGGAGCAGTTGACCGACCCACTCGCCCGCGAGCTGGCGGCGATGCCACGCTTCGCGCTGGTCTGCGGCCGGTACGAGGGCGTGGATGATCGTGTCCGGGCCTGGGTCGACCGCGAGATCAGCATCGGGGATTACGTCCTGACCGGCGGCGAGCTGCCGGCCTTGGTCGTGATCGACGCGGTCAGTCGGATGGTGCCGGGGGTCATCGACGCTGCGTCCAGCGCAGCAGACTCCTTCTCGAGCGGCCTGCTGGAGCATCCGCAGTACACCCGGCCCGAGGAGTTCGACGGGATGCGGGTGCCGGCCGTCCTCCTGTCGGGCAACCACGGCGAGGTCGCCGCCTGGCGCCGCCGAGAGGCCCTGCGCCGCACCTCCGAGCGCCGACCGGACCTCCTCGACCGCGTCGAGCTGACCGATGCCGATCGTGCGGATCTGGAGCGCCTACGCTCCGAGCCGGACTCGAACCACTGACGCGCCGGATGACGATTGCGCTCGGGCCTGCGCCCGCTGCTATACTCGCCACCGTTCGCGGCCGCTCTGGCGGTCGCGTCGTTGCGTCAGCCCCAAGGGCAACCCGGTGTTGAGCCGGCGGTAATCGAGGATCGAGACCATGGACCCCATCCAGGAGCTGGAACGCGAGCAGCTCCGGACCGACATCCCGCAGATCGCTCCCGGTGACACCGTCCGTGTCTCGGTCAAGGTCGTCGAAGGCAGCCGCGAGCGCGTCCAGGTGTTCGAGGGCACGGTCATGCGGATGCGAGGCGGTGGGCTGAACCAGACAATCACCGTTCGGCGCATCAGCAGCGGCGTGGGGGTCGAGCGCACGTTCCCGGTGCATGCCCCTCGCGTCGACAAGATCGAGGTCGTCCGCCACGGTGTTGCCCGCCGCGCACAGCTCTACTACCTCCGAAATCGCGTCGGCAAGGCCGCCACGCTCCGCGAGCGTCGCCCCTCGCGTTGAGCCGATGAGCGCCAGGGCCTCCGCCCGAGCCGCTCGCCGCCGCCCCGTCCACCGACCCCGCGACGCCCGACTCGCCCACGAGTACGAGCTGCGCCGCGCCGGCTTCCGCCGGATCGCAGGCCTCGATGAGGTGGGACGCGGCTCGCTCGCCGGTCCGGTGGTCGCGGCCGCTGTCATCCTTCCCGCGCGGCCGCGGATCAAGGGGCTCCGCGACAGCAAAGTGATCGCCCGCAGCCGTCGCGAGGCGCTCTACGAGCAGATCGTCGCCCGCGCGGACGCCATCGGCGTCGGGTGCGTGGAGGTCGAGGTCATCGACCGCATCAACATCCTGCAGGCGACCAAGCTCGCCATGCGTGAGGCATTGGCGCACCTGCCGGAGCCCCCGGATCACCTGCTGATCGACGCGCTCACGCTGCGCGAGGCGACCTACCCGCAGCGCGCGATCATCGACGGCGACGCCATTTCCGCATCGATCGCCGCGGCCTCGATCGTGGCCAAGGTCACCCGCGACCGGATCTGCGACGAGATGGATGACCGATTCCCCGGCTACGGGTTCGCCCGGCACAAGGGCTATGGCACGCGCGGCCACTACGCGGCGCTCGTCCGCGAGGGCCCATGCGAGTGGCATCGACGCTCGTTCGCCCCGATCCGGATGTTGCTGGCCGGCACCCAGCTCCCGCTCGACCTCCAGTTTGCGGAGTTCCCTCTCCTCGACGAGGACGCCTTCGAACCGAACGGCAACTGACCGATGGCTGACCCGCGTCACGCGCTGGGACAGAAGGCCGAGCGTCGAGTCGCGTCGTGGCTTTCGGCTAGCGGCTGGCGGATCCTCGCGGAGCGGCATCGGTCTGGCGGGGCGGAGATCGACGTCGTGGCCCTCGACCCCCACCGCGTCCTGGTCGCCGTCGAGGTGCGGGTCCGTCGATCCGGCCGGAGTGGAAACGCCGTCGAATCGGTCAGGACGGAGAAGGTCGTCCGACTTCGATCGGCCTTGACCGCGTACGCTCGAGCCACGCCGATCGACCATCACGGCCTGCGCGTCGACCTGGTGGCGATGAGCCCCGGGCCCGAGCCTCGAACCTGGCGCCTCCGGCGGTTGCCGGGCGTTGATGCCTGGTGAGCCTGCCGCGGGTCAGCGGCTGAACGTCACCTCGAGGGCGAGGATACTGTTGATGTACGGCTGCGACGAGACGAGCACGCCGATCTGGTCGACCGAGGTCATGCCCTGCAGGTAGGCGGCCAGCACCTTGGTCTTGTTGCCCTGGTATCGGGCGAGGTAGTACGCCAGCAGCCGCACCCCGGCCCGCGCGTTCCAGCGCGGATCGTTGATCGCCGGCAATTCGTGGAGCATCGCCCCGGCCACCCAGTCCGCGGTGGCCGGCATGAGCTGCATGAGACCCACCGCCCCGGCGTGCGAGACCACGCCCGGTTGCCAACCCGATTCGTGCCACGAGACCGCGAGGACGAAGGACGCCGGGACGCCGAACTCGGTGGCAGCGGCCAGCAGGAGGTCGCGAGCGGCCCCTCGGGTCGCGACCTTGGACGCCATGTCCGGCGACATGCCAGCGGTCGACACCGTCGTCGCGGCTGTGGTTGGGATTGCCGAGCTGCCGCTGGATGGGATGACCAGCTGCTGCCCGGTGCGGATGAACGAGGCGCTGGCGAGGGTGTTGGCGTCGACGATGGCCTGGATCGGGACGCCGTACCGGGCGGAGATGGCCCACAGCGTCTCCCCACGCTGCACCACGTGAGTGACCGATGTGGGCAGCGCGGGCGCAGGAGTCCCCTGCGCGGCGGCCGTTGCCGGCGGGGGCGCGGACGACGCGGCCGGCGGGATGGCGAGCGCCTGTCCGACGCGGATGAGCGATGGATTCGCGAGCTGGTTCGCGGACGCGATGACGGCCACCGTCGTCTGGTAGCGAATGGCGATGTCCCACAGCGTGTCCCCGGCCCGGACGACGTGGATGACCGGAGCCGGGGCTGCCGGAGGCGGAGGCACCGCCGCAGCCGGAGTGGGAGGCGGCTGGAGCACGAGACGCTGTCCGATCCGGATCAGTGATGGGTTCTCGATCCGGTTCCAGGCCGCGAGGTCGGCGACGGTCACGCCATGGCGCCGGGCGAGGTCCCAGAGAGTGTCCCCGCGCTCGACGACCAGCTCCTCGCCGGCCACCGCCGGCATAGCGATCGAGAAGGTCAATAGACTCGTGACCAGCAGCGCGGACAGCCCGCGGCGCGATCGAGCGATTCGAAGCATCCGGCCTCCAGGGGTGCAGGCCGCGAATCCTCGACCGCAACAGCGAGGTGGACAATTGGCCGATGTGGTGGGGTGCGGAGTACTTCGGTACTGTTGCCGGTTCCGCTGATCGCCACTCCACCGGCCGAAACAGGCCCGACCGGGAGCCGATGCTATACTCGCGGGCGGTCCGGCCCGGGTGAACCGAGCCGGCCGATCCATCTCACAGGACTCCCGATTCGCAGGTCCCGGTGCCTGGTCCGCCAGGTGGACCGATGCGGAGCTGACGGAGACCGAGGAACACA
>DATFEC010000183.1:0-2817 GCA_035251655.1 Candidatus Limnocylindria bacterium
AACCGTTGAAGGGGATTTCCTCTTCCGAGGGTTCGAATCCCTCCCTCTCCGCCAGAGCGCCCCGGGTGCCCGTAGCTCAGCGGATAGAGCGTCAGGTTGCGGACCTGAAGGTCGGAGGTTCGAGTCCTCTCGGGCACGCCAATCCCGCCCCCACGCGTCACACTGGTGACGTGACGCGCGATGCGTAGCAGCCCACTCGAAACGGCGGCGATCGTGCTGATCGTTGCGCTGAAGTTCCTGCTCCCGCTGCTCATCATTCGCTTCCCGTTCGCGGCTGGCTGGGCCAATTTCGCCCTCGACGGCATCGATGGCGATCTTCTGATTCCGCTCGGCCTGCCGAACGAGATCTACCAGCCGGTCGACAAGATCACCGACTGGGTGACCTACGTGGCGATGGTCGTCGTCGCGTATCGGTCTCAGTGGCCAATCAGGCGGCTGATCCTCGGGCTGTTCGTATTCCGTTCGATCGGCCAGATCGCCTTCCTGGTGAGCGAGGAGGAGCTGTTCCTCGCCCTGTTCCCGAACTTCCTCGAGCCACTGTTCCTGGTGGCCGCGTCGCTGCTCGCGTGGCAGCGGGTGATGCGCCACCAGCCCGACTGGCAGGACCGAGGCTTTGCCGTCCTGTTCCGTCATCGGTGGGTGATCGGAGCGCTGATCGTCATCTACAAGCTGCAGGACGAGTACTTCACCCACGTCGCGAACGTCGATCGCAGCGAGTTCCTCCAACAGCTCCTCGAACAGCTCACCGGCGGCTAGACCCAGCACCACCCGTCGGGCGGCGGACCGCTGTTGATCGTGTCGTCCGGGAGCTCCAGGGTCGGTGCTCCGGGTCGCTCGCAGTCGGTGAACCACATCCGCAGGCGCCAGTCGTCCGGCGCCAGGGGCGAGGCGGTTGCGATCGGCCAGAAGAGGACGAAGGCGGCCAGCGCCCCTGCCAGGCCGATGACCAAGACGCCGCGCGCCCAGCCCCGCCACCGGACCAGGGCAACCCCCACGGCGGCGTACAGGAATGGGAGTGCGGGGAGCACGTACCACAGGAAGATCTGGCTGCGGGCGAACCCCAGCACCAGCCAGGGCAGGTACGCCGACAGCGCGCCGACGAGGATGACCGATGTCCCCAGGCTCCGGTTGCCCCGCAGCCAGCTCACCCCGAGCCATCCGACGACCACGAGCGACGGCCACCAGGCGGCCGGGCTCCCCATCGAGAGGATGTGCTGGTAGGTCGAACCGTCCTCGAACCAGAATGCGACCGGGCGCTTCAGCAGGAACCATGACCACGAAGGCGACTCGTATGGGTGCTGTCCCTCCAGCCCGACGTGGAAACGGGCCATCGCCAACTGGTGATGGGCGACGTCGGAGAACCAGCTTCCCTCGCGCCAGGGCACCGCGATGAGCGACCCTTCCGCGACCCCCACGTAGGTGGCGAGGTACACGAGGACCGGGACGACGCCGAGGACCAGCGCCGTCCGCAGGCCCTCGGCGCGGAACGCCGCCCCGAACGCGGACCGCCAGTCCCGGGGAACGCCCGAGACGTCGATCCGTCGACCGGCCACCTCCCACGCCACGACGAGAAGGACGACCCCAATCGCGGAGTACACGCCGCTCCACTTCACGGCCACCGCGCACCCGATGAGCACACCGGCCATCAGCAGCCACGGTCGTCCGAACAGCCACTGACCGATGCCGCCGCGGTACGGCCGCGGCGCCTGCCGCAGGTCGAGCACGACCGCCACGAACGCCGCGACGACGAACAGCGCCAGGAACACGTCGAGCATTGCGACCCGCGACTGGACGAGGTGCAGAACGTCGACTGCCAGCACGCCGGAGGCAACGGCCGCGCCGACTGCCGCCACGCGGGAGGAGTCGCCCCGGATGACGAGGCGTGCGAGGACATACGTGAGCGCCACGGTCAACGAACCGGCGCCGGCCGAGGCCACTCGCCAGCCGAACGGGTCGTATCCGGCGACGGCGATCCCGGCCGCGATGAGCCATTGGCCGAGCGGCGGATGGGCGTTGCTCAGTGGCTCGCTCACCCCACACACGTCCGGCCCGGCCACCAGCAGACAAGCGTTCTGGGCGTAGAAGATCTCGTCGAACACGAGGTCGGCAGGCGTACCCAAGCCGAGGAATCGGAGCGCTGCTGCGACGCCCGTCACCGCCACCAGGAGCACGGTGTCGAGGCGCGTCCAGGCCGGCATCGGTCCATGAGGATACGGCAGGGGGCCGGGGACCCTCTGCTAGACTCGGCGTCCTGTGAACTACGAGCTGTTCATGGCCGAGGCCATCAGCGAGGCCCGCCGAGGTGCCGAGGAAGGGGGGACCGCGATCGGTGCCGTGGCCGTCCTCGACGACGCGATGATCGGCCGTGACCACGACCGTCGCCTCCAGAACAGCGACCCCACCGCCCACGCCGTGCTTCTCACCGTCCAGGCCGCCGCTCGCAAGCTCGAGGGCCATCGCCTGTCCGAGGTCACGATCTTCGCCACCTGTGAGCCGTGCGCGATGTGCGTTGGCGCCCTCCTCGAGGCCAAGGTGGAGGTCCTCGTGTTTGCCACCCCGGACCCGGACCGCGGCTGCGCCGGGTCGGTCCTGGACCTCGCGCGCAACCCGAAGCTCGGCCACCAGATCTCGGTCATCTCCGGCGTGCGCGAGGCAGAAGCGCGCCGTCTCAACGACGGGGCCGCCCTTCCAGCCTGAGACGGACCCTCTGCTAGACTCGGCCGCCGGAGAGGTGTCCGAGTGGTTGAAGGTGCCGCTCTCGAAAAGCGGTGTGCGAATAGCACCGTGGGTTCGAATCCCACCCTCTCCGCCACCTGA
>DATFEC010000275.1:0-3645 GCA_035251655.1 Candidatus Limnocylindria bacterium
GACACCGAATCCCGCGGTCGTCGACGCCCACCAGACCGCGATCGATCATTACGCCATCGGTCAGGACGGGCGGACGGTGGTCGTGTACTTCTGGGGCGGGAACCAGGCCTGCTTCGCTTTGCAGCGGGTCGACACCAGCACCGATCAGGACGGCGTCACCGCCATCACCATCTGGGAGGGCACGCTTCCCGACGCCGTGGACCAGGCGTGCACCATGGAGGCCATCCTCAAGTCCACGGTCGTGACCCTGGACTCAGCCGTCGTGACCGATGCGGCCCAGCCCGATGCCCCGGCCGGCGAGCCCGAGCTGGCGCCGGACGCCGCTGAGGTCGACATCGAGGTCGGCGTCGAGAACCCGATCCCGGTCGCGGTCACGGGATACCACCTCAGCGGTGATGGGGCGACCCTCACCGTCCAGTTCTACGGAGGTGTCCCCGAGTGCTACGGCGTGGCGAGCGCCTCGGTCGACACGGACGCTCAGCCGTGGCTGGTGAGCGTCTCCGAGGGGCACATCCCGGGCGCCGAGGTCTGCATCGAGATCGCGGTCGCCAAGGCCTTCATCTTCCGCCTCGATGCTCAGCTCGTGCGCGACGGCTCGCTCACCAGCTGATCCCGCCGGTTCCGGATCAGAGATCGGCGGCGAAGGTGTCGCACCGCTGGGGGTCGCCAGTCTGATAGCCCCTCAGAAGCCACTGCTGGCGCTGCTCCGACGAGCCGTGGGTCCACGTCTCGGGGTTCACCTGGCCCTGGGTGGTCTCCTGGATCCGATCGTCGCCCACCGTTGAAGCCGCGTCCCTGGCCTGCGCCAGCTGCTCGTCCGTGATCGGGACGAGGTAGCCGGTCTCCACCGCGTTGGCGACCCACACCCCCGCGAAGCAATCGGCCTGGAGCTCGGTCCGAACCGCGTAACTCTCGGGGCCGGTGTCAGTGGACGGCTGGAGGATGCCGAGCAGGTTCTGGACGTGATGGCCGTATTCGTGGGCCATGACGTAGGCCTCGGCCAGCGGACCACCCTCCGCGCCGAGTCTCGTGGTCAAGGCATCGAAGAACCCGAGGTCGATGTACACGCCCTGGTCAGGCGGGCAGTAGAACGGGCCGACCGCACTACTCGCCGTTCCGCAGCCGGTCGAGACCGCCTGCGTAAAGAAAGTGGTGGGCGCAAGGGTGTAGCCCTCGAGCTGCTGCCCCCAGTACGCCTGGATGCTGTTCACGTAGCCCACGATGCGGCAGTCCTCGCGCAGGTTCGCGTCCTCGCCGGTCTGGCATTCCTCCGACAGGTCGTTCTCCTGCCCGGTGCCGACGGTCAGGCTGTCCAGGATCCCGGACTGCTGCAGGTCGGTCGGGTTGCCACCGAGAAGCATGAACAGGGCGACAAGGACGATGCCGCCCAGGCCGCCGGCCACGGCCACGCCGCGCCCGCCACGCATGTCGCGGACCTGGCCCGGATCGAGACGCACGCGGCGTCGAAAGGTCATGGAACGATGGTGTCTCCGCCGCAGGCGTGGCTACACGACAGGGAGCAGTCGGCGCCTTGCAGTCGCATGACAGCGCACCAGTGAACGGCCGGGGGACCGGTCAGCCGAAACCGACGCCCTCGAGCGAGGCAGAGGGCTTGGTATCGCCGAGTCGGACCATGCGGAAGGAGGTCACGAGCCCCAGGAGACCGGCGACCAGCGGAACGAGCAGCGCGACCTGGAGCGCGATGGGTCGGGCCTCAGTGTTGATCCGGATGATCTCGTCCTGGACGTCCGCCGGCTCCCCGGCGATGAGCGCATCGAGCTGGGTGTTGCTCATGATCTGGGCGTCTTCCTCGAGGGCGGCCGCCACCTGCTCCTTCTGGTCGGGCGGGATGACGGTGCTCGCGTTCGTCATGTTCGTGAACGTGAGGGCCAGCGTGGCGAGCATGACGCCGCCGGCCATGGCGAGACCGAACGACAGGCCGAATGACCCCGCCGCCGAGTTCACCCCGGCAGCCTCGCTGATCCGCTCCTCGGAGATGGGCGCCAGGGTGTAGTTGTTCAGCTGGGAGACCAGCAACCCCAGCCCCGCCCCGGCAATCGCCAGCGGGATTGCCAGCCAGAGGCCGCTGTCCGCTCGGGGCACGATCGGAATCATGCCGGCCACGCCGATGATGAGCAGCACGTACCCAACCCGCACGATCGTGCTCGGTCGCCGGTCACCTGCCCGTCGTCCCGCGAGCAGGGCGACGAAGAACATCGTGAGCGAGAGCGGCGCCAGCGACAGGCCGGCCAGCAGGGCGCTGTATTCGAGCACCATCTGCAGGAAGATGGGCAGGGAGATCATCAGCCCGCCCAGCGCGATCTGCTGCAGCCCTTGGGCGCTGATCCCGAGCCGGAAGGCCTTGGCCTTGAAGAGGTCGGGATCGAGCAGGGTCTGAGCCCCCTGGCGCTTGCGACGCCGCAGCCACCAGGCGAGGAGGGCCATCGAGATGGCGCCCAGAGCGATGAGCGCCCCCACGGCCTCGCCACCCTCCTGCCAGACGAGGATGCCGAGCACGATGCCGCCCATGCCGACGACCGAGAAGGCGGCACCGACAAGGTCGATGCCTCGCTCCCCGGTGAACGGCACGTCGCGCACGAGCCGGATGTTCAGCAGGACGATGGCGATGACGACCACCTCCAGCGCAAAACCGACCCGCCACGACAGGAAGGTCGTAATGAAGCCGCCAACCAACGGCCCGACCGCCGCCGCGATGGCGGCAGCCGCCCCGACCAGCGCATACACCCGGCGCTGCGCCGCGCCTTCGAAGTTGCCGTGGATCAGCGACTGCATGGCGGGGAGCAGAAGGGACGCGCCGAGGCCGCCGAAGATGGCCCAGAAGATGACGATCGTCCGCAGCTCCTGCGCGACGACCATCGCCGTTGCCCCGATGGCATATCCCAGAAGGCCGAGGATGTACGCGCGCTTGCGACCGTAGAGGTCGCCGAGCTTGCTGCTGATCAGGATGAACGCCGCCGAAACGAGGGCCTCGAGCGCGATCGCGGACTGGACGCCGCTGACCGTGGTGCCCAGGTCCTCGACCACCGCCGAGATCGACACGTTCATCAGCGAGGTGTCGACGACCAGCACGAACATCGCCATCGCCAGCAGGATGCCGAGCCGCTGACTCGCTCCTCCCTCAGCGGGAGATGCGGTTGCAGGGGGCGCTTCGGTCACCGGCGGACGGGCTGCCTCCGACATTTCCGAGGATGGTAGCCGCCTCCGTCAAACAAGGTGGCACCCACGGGTGTCCCAATGAGGCGCCTCGATTGACACTCGAAGCGAGCTGAACCTATACTCCCAGATCGGTGTCCCGCACCGCGGGACGCCGTTCGTGTGTGTTCCGCCAAGAGGGTCTGACCCTCTCGGTCCGCGCCCCCGCCAGGGTCGCGTCGGAGCGATGCGGAGCCTGTCCACCACCATCCTGCAGAGCACCAGAGGTATCGGTTGCCGACCATCAACCAGCTGGTCCGCAAGGGCCGCAAGCCGGTTCGGAAGAAGGTTAAGGCGCCCGCCCTGCGGCGGACGTTCAACAACCTGACCCAGACCGCCTCGGAGGGGCGCGGCGCGCCTCAGCGACGCGGTGTCTGCCTGCAGGTCATGACCCGCACGCCCAAGAAGCCGAACTCGGCGCTGCGCAAGGTC
>DATFEC010000271.1:0-2004 GCA_035251655.1 Candidatus Limnocylindria bacterium
AGCGTGATCCGGTCGAGCGGGAAGTAGCGGACGAACGCCCGACCGACGATCAGCTCGCGGTCGATCGGTCCGAAGAAACGAGAGTCCTGGCTCTCCGGCCGGTTGTCTCCCATCACGAAATAGTGACCATCGGGGACGATCCACTCCGTCGTTCCCTCGGCATCCCGCGGCAGCGTCGGCGCCGGCCGGCCATCGGTTCCGGTCACGACGTACGGCTCGTCGACGCGGATCGCCACGCCTCCGGCCGGGGTGACGAACACGGTGCCGTTCTCCAGGCGGACGGTCTCGCCCGGCAGACCGATGACCCGCTTGATGAACGGCACGCCACCCTGGCCGTATGCCTCCGGGGGCTGGAAGACGACGATGTCGCCTCGCTGATAGTCATTCCAGCGGGGGGTGAGCTTGTCGATCAGGACGTAGTCGTGCTCCACGATGGTGGTCACCATCGAGTTCTGCTCGACCTCGAACGGCTGGGCCACGAAGTTGTGGATGAGCAGGTAGATGACCAGCGTGAGGACGACGGTCTCGACGATCTCGAGCAGGCAGCCTGCGCCCCGCCGCGCCGCAGAACGGTCACTGGCAGTCGGTTCCGCGGCTGGCTGCACGTAGGTCAAAACGGGCGAAAGCATAACCCGGAACCCCGGGCGGCTCGCGCGGTTGACCCTGCTCGCGGGCCCGCGCTACCATGGCGCGGCCTCGCTGGCGGAACCCGTGAAGGGCGTCCCGCCGGCGATTCGTGTGTGTCCCCCTGATCGGCGCTCTCGGCGCGCTCGCCCAAGTTCCCCTCGGAGGTTCCATGGAGATCCAGCCCATCACCTGGGTGATCCCGGTTGCCGGCCTGTCAGCCGTCCTCTTCGCGGTCTACCTTGCCCGAAACGTCCTCCGGCGCGACACCGGGACGGAGGCCATGCAGGACGTGGCCGGGACCATCCTCGAGGGAGCGGTGGCGTTCATCCGACGGCAGTACACCACCATCCTCGTGCTGGCCGTCTTGGGTGCCCTGATCATCGGCGTCGTCATCGGCCTGGTCGAGACCGCGGAAGTGGCCGATACGGACATCTTCGGCATCCAGCTGGGAGTCATGACCGCGGTGGCGTTCTTCGTCGGCGCGCTGTGCTCCATGGCGTCCGGCGTGATCGGGATGTACATCTCCGTCAAGTCGAACCTGCGAACGGCGGCTGCCGCGCGCCACAGCCTGGTGGAGGCGGTCCAGGTCGCGATGCGGGGCGGTGCCGTATCCGGGTTCCTCGTCGTCGCCCTGTCCCTGCTCGGGGTGTGGGGCATCTTCGTCGCCTACGGCGGATTCACGAACCCGGCGGTCGCCCCCTTCCTGATCGTGGGCTTCGGGTTCGGGGCCAGCTTTGTCGCCCTCTTCGCGCAGCTCGGCGGCGGGATCTACACCAAGGCCGCCGACGTCGGGTCGGACCTGGTCGGCAAGGTCGAGGCAGGCATTCCGGAAGACGACCCCCGGAATGCGGGTGTCATCGCGGACCTCGTCGGCGACAACGTGGGCGACTGCGCCGGCCGTGGCGCGGACCTCTTCGAGTCCACCGCCGCCGAGAACATCGGCGCCATGATCCTGGGCGTCGGCGTCTACGCGATCGCCCTCGCGGCCGGCTGGCCGAACCCCGAGGCATGGATCTTCTTCCCCCTCGTGGTCCGTGCCTTCGGCCTGCTGGCCACCATCGTGGCGATCTTCTTCGTCCGCGGCCGCGAGACGGATGACCCGATGAGCATGCTCAATCGGGGCTACTGGGTCACGACCATCCTCTCGGTCGGCGCCCTGGCCTTCGTCACGTACGTGATGATGGACACCGGCGGCGAGCCCGGTGCATACGGGATCCCGGTCTGGGTCTGGTTCTTCTTCGCTGGCGTGGTCGGGCTGGCCACCAGCGTCGCGTTCGTCTACATCACCCAGTACTACACCTCGGGCGCGTGGCGCCCGGTGCGCGAGATTGCCGAGGCCAGCAAGACCGGCCCGGCGACGAACATCATCAGCGGCAC
>DATFEC010000319.1:0-9019 GCA_035251655.1 Candidatus Limnocylindria bacterium
CATGTTGTACAGGGCATTCGCCTCGGCGCGGTCGTCATGGCGGCCTCGAGCCAGGTCGAGGGTCTCCCCGTACCAGACCCGCGCCGCGTCCGAGTCGCCCTGCCAGTAGGCGATGCCCCCGGCTGCTTCCAGCGCGGCCTCGCGCGCGGCAGGAAACTCCCGCGAGTCGGGCAGGTCCAGCGCACGCTCGGCGTAGCCTCGGGCCTCGGTGAGGTAGCCCCGGATCTGCCAGTACCGCCAGCACGCGGTCAGCAGGCGGAGAGCGATCTCGGTGTGCGGCCCGTCCAGTGCCCAGCGCATGGCCGCCCGAAGGTTGTCCCGCTCGAGCTCGTAACGGTCCAGCCAGGCACGGCCGTCCGCGCCGAGGACCTCCGCGGCCCCGCGTTCGGCGAAGGCGAGAACCGCAACCGCGTGACGGCTCGAAAGCAGGTCAGCCTCCCCGCTGAACGCCAGCTGCTCGGCCGCGAACTGGCGGATGGATTCGAGCATCCGGAAACGCGGCTCGCCGCCCATCGACTCCTCGCGAAGAAGACTCTTGTCCACGAGGGAGGCGATGACGTCCAGGGCCTGTCCGCGCTCTTCCGGCTCGAAGCACACCTCCTCGATCTGCTCCAGGCTCGCTCCGCCGGCGAAGACCGAGAGGCGCGCGAACGCCCGGCGGTCCGCCTCATCGAGCAGGTCATGGCTCCAGGCGATTGCGCCACGGAGCGTCTGCTGCCGTTCCGGCAGATCACGGGCACCGCCGGACAGCAGCGCGAGGCGGTCACTGAGGCGATCGAGGATGGCCTCCGGGCTGAGCACCCGCACCCGGGCCGCGGCCAGCTCGATGGCGAGCGGGAGGCCATCGAGGCGGACGCAGATCTCGGCCACCGCCGGCGCGTTGGCGCTGTCGACGGTGAAGTCCGGGCGGACTGCCACCGCCCGCTCGATGAAGAGGGCCACGGATTCGAACTGGGTGAACTGCTCGAGGTCGGGCAGGTGTCGCGGGTCGGGGAGCTCCAGGGGCGGAACCGGGTACTCGCGCTCGCCGTAGACCCGGAGCGGGCTGCGGCTGGTGGCGAGCACCGTCGTGCGCGGGGCGAGAGCCAGCAGGTCGCCGACCTGCGGCGCGGCCGCATCCACCTGCTCGAAGTTGTCGAGGACGAGCAGATACGTGCGACTCCCGAGATGCTCGGCCAGACGCTGGAGGGAGGCGGAACCGGGGTCAGGCATGGCCACGGCCTGGGCCACGGTCGGGACGAAGAGGTCCGGGCTGGTGATCGGTTCCAGGGCCACGAAGTAGACGCCGTCCGCGAATAGCTCGGCGCAATCGGCAGCGACCTGCAGCGCCAGCCGCGTCTTTCCAGACCCGCCCGGCCCGGTGAGGGTGACCAGCCGATGGTCGGCCAGCAGGGCGAGGACCTCCTCGACCTCTCGCCGCCGCCCAAGGAACGAGGTGAGCTGGAGCGGAAGGTTGTTCGGGGTGGCATCCAGCGTGCGCGGTGGCGGAAAGTCGGCCGCCAGCCCGTCGATCGTCAGCTGCCACAGGTGCTCCGGCCGGGAGAGGTCCTTGAGCCGATGCTCCCCGAGATCGGCGAGGCCGACACCCGGGGGCAGGTCCCCCGCGGCCAGAGCCTGCGTCGCTTCAGACAGGAGCACCTGCCCTCCGTGGCCGGCAGCAGCGACGCGCGCCGCGCGATGCACGTCGAGCCCGACATAGTTGTCGCCACCGATCCTCCCCTCCCCGGTATGCAGCCCCATTCGGACACGGAGTCGGACGTCCGCCGGCCACGGCTCCGCATCGAGCGTCCGTTGGGCATCGGCCGCCGCCGCCACGGCGCGCGGGGCAGACGGGAAGACGGCGAAGACGGCATCGCCCTCGGTGCCGAATGCGGTTCCGCCTCCGGCGGCGATCGCCTCACTGAGGATGGCGTGGTGACGCTCGAGGATCGGCGCGTATCCCTCACCGAGCGACTCGACAAGTCGGGTGCTGCCCTCGATGTCGGTGAACAGGAAGGTGACGGTGCCGGTTGGGAGGTTTGGCATCGGGCTGCCTAGTTTCGGGCTTCGGTTGGGCCGCGGCAAGGCAGAACGGATACCGTAGGACCGATGAGCAGCGAGCTGGCCGCGCCCCTCGACCGGCTCGCTTCCCGCCCGGTCACTGCCGCCGTCCTCGCCGCGCTGGTCATCTCGTTCACCGGGGTCCTGGTCCGCCTGGCAGACGTGGAGCCGGCGACGGCCGCGGTCTTCCGCTGCGTCTACGCGCTGCCGGTGCTGTGGTTCCTCGCCCGCTCGGAGGAGCGGCGCTTCGGTCCGCGGGCGCCGGGCCAGCGACGGCTGGCGGTCATCGCCGGGCTGTTCTTCGCCGCCGACCTGGTGGCGTGGCACTACGCGATCGCCATGGTCGGGGCGGGGCTGGCCACCGTGCTGGGCAACACCCAGGTCGTGTTCGTGGCTGTCGCCGCGTGGCTGTTCTTCGGGGAGCGCCTCACCGCCAGGCTGGTGGTCGCCCTGATCGTCGCCCTCGGCGGCGTGGTCCTCATCTCGGGCGTGGTCGGTGGCGAGGCGTACGGGGAGAACCCGGTCGCTGGGGTCGTGCTCGGCCTGTTCACCGGCGCCGCGTACGCAGGGTTCCTGCTCGTCCAGCGGCGCGGCAATCGCGACCCTCGACGACCCGCCGGCCCGCTGCTCGACGCGACCGCCTCGGCGGCACTGGCGTCCGCGGCCGCCGGCGTGGTCCTTGGCGAGATCTCGTTCCTCCCGACCTGGCCGTCGGCTGGATGGCTCGTCATCCTGGCCCTCAGCGCCCAGGTGGTCGGCTACCTGCTGATCAGTGTCGCTCTGCCGCGGCTCCCGTCGGCGGTGACCTCCATCGTGCTCCTCATCCAGCCGGTGGCGGCCGTCGGGCTGGCCATGCTCATCCTCGGCGAGTCGCCATCCCCCACCCAGCTGCTCGGCGTGGGGCTCGTCGTCGGCGGCGTCCTGCTTGCCACCGCCCGTGCGCCCCGTGGCCGACAGGCGTCCGGGGCCGAGGCGGTCGAAGGCCCATAAGGGGTCCGCTATGGTTGGCGCCATGACCGACGAGCCGCTGCTCCTGACCGGGACGGGGCGGCTCCTCATGGCCCAGGCCCACGCCGTCGAGGCTCCAGGCACCCTCTCCCCGTGGGCGATCCTCGTCCGCGACGGGCGCGTGGCATGGGTCGGCTCCCCTGACCAGGCGCCGGCCACCGACCGGTTCGAGGACCTCGGTACCGCCCTGGTCAGCCCCGGCCTGGTCGATTCCCATACGCATCCCGTGTTCGCCGGCGACCGCTCCGACGAGGCGGCGGCACGCCTGGCGGGCCAGCCGTACGCCTCGGGCGGCATCCTGCGCACCGTGAAGTCGACCCGCGCGACCTCGGACGATGCGCTCCAGGCGCTGGTCGAGGAGCGATTCCAGGCCGCTCTCGACGGCGGCACGACCACGGTGGAAGCGAAGTCGGGCTACGGCCTCCAGCTCGCCGACGAGCTGCGCAGCCTGCGCATCATCCGGGCAGCCGGCGAAGGGGTCGGCATCCGGGTGGTCCGCACGTTCCTCGGGGCCCACGCGGTTCCGCCCGAGGCGGCCTCGGCCGACGATCATGTCGACGAGGTGGTGCACAACATGATCCCGGCCGTCGCCGGCGATGCGGAGTTCGCCGATGTGTTCTGCGACGAGGGCTTCTTCAGCGTGGCCCAGGCGGAGCGGGTGCTGTCCGCGGCCATGACCTACGGCATGGGAAGCAAGCTGCACGCCGAGCAGCTGGCCCGGACCGGCGCCACCGAGCTGGGAGTGCGCATCGGCGCCGTGTCGGTCGACCACCTCGAACGGCTCGACCACGAGGGCATCGGGACGCTCGCGGCCTCGCGGACGGTGGCAACCATCCTTCCTGGGCCGGCGCTGCTGCTCGGCGAGCGTCTGCCACCGGCCCGCGCCCTGCTCGACGGCGGTGCCACCGTGGCCCTGGCCAGTGACGCGAACGCGGGAACCTACGGCAACCCATCGATGCCGCTGGTCATCGGCCTCGGGGCGTCGCTCCTGGACATGACGATCGATGAGGCCGTGACGGCGGCCACCGCGGGCGGGGCCGCCGCCATCGGTCTGTCAACCGAAACCGGGGTCATTCGGGAGGGGCTGGCGGCCGACTTCGTGGCGTGGGACGCTGAACACGAGGGGGCCTTTGCCCTGCACATGGGCGCGGTTCCCCCGTTGCGCATCTGGATCGGGGGCGAGGAACGGGGACATGGATCGGTTTGACTTCGTGGTCATCGGTGCCGGGGCGGCGGGCGAGGCGGCGGCCAACAAGGCCCGCCAGCGCGGTGCCAGCGTCGCGATCATCGACCGCGACCTCGTCGGTGGCTCCTGCTCGTTCTGGGCATGCATCCCGTCGAAGTCGCTCCTCCACTCCGCGGCCGTCCATGCGGGAGGGGGCGACTACCCGTGGCCGATGGCCGCCGACCGCCGGGACTACAACATCAACCGCATCGGCATTCCGTACCCCGACGATGCGCTCCACGTCCAGAGGCTGCAGGACGTCGGTGCGGTGATCGTCCGAGGGACGGCCCGGCTGGATGGGCCGGGCCGGGTGGTGGTGACCCACGACGACGTCACCCACGAGCTCGAAGGCACGCACATCGTGGTGGCCGTGGGCTCGCAATCGCGCGTCCCCAACTTGCCCGGGCTGGACCAGATCCCGTACTGGACGAACCGCGAGGCGACCTCCGCGCGCGAACTGCCTGAGAGCCTGCTCGTCCTCGGCGGCGGGCCGACCGGCGTGGAGCTGGCCCAGGTCTACGCGCGCTACGGGGTGCCGGTCACGATCGTCGACTCCAATCCGCGGATCCTGGCCCGCGACCATCCGCGCAACTCGGCCATCCTCCAACGCGCCCTGGAGCGCGCGGGCGCCACGATCCACACCAATGCCCGGGCGGTGCGGGTCCATCCCGGCGATGGGAACAACGGCCGCCATCGCGTCGAGCTGAACGATGGGAGCAGTGTGGAAGGCTCCGCCGTGCTCCTCGCCATCGGCCGGGTCATCCCGCTCGACGGGCTCGGGCTGGAGACGGTCGGCGTCGACCTGGCCGATGGCCGCCTGCGTCCCGATGCTCGCCTGCAGATCGCCGAAGGCGTGTGGGTCGCCGGCGACCCGGCCGGGCCCGAGCTCCACACCCATGTCGCCCACTACGAGGGCGAGATCGTGGTCCGCATCGCGCTGGGCGACGACGTTCGGCCCGACTTCCGAGCCATCCCGCGCGCGACCTACACCGATCCGGAAACGGCGTCGGTGGGCCTCCAGCTGGAGGAGGCGCTGAAGGCCGATATCGACGCGGTCGAGTTCGCCGAGGACCTGGCGACCAGCGCCAAGGGCTTCACCGCCGAGGCCGAGGGGCACGTGATCGTGATCGTCGACCGCGCCCGGCAGACGGTGGTCGGCGTCTTCCTCGCCGGGCCGGGAGCGTCCGAGGCCATCCACGAGGCAGTGCTGGCCGTGAAGCTGCGCACGCCGCTGTCCGTCCTGGCCGACACCATCCATGCCTTCCCGACCCTGTCCCGGGTCATGGGCGGCGTCTTTGCCCAGGCCGCACAGGAGCTTGGCGACTGACCGATGCGGGTCATGGAGCTGCGCCAGCCGGGGCGTCCAGCCGCCGGCCGGCTGACCCTCGCCGAACGCGAACCGCTTCCTCCGGGCGCGGGCGAGCTCACCCTGCGGGTAGGCGCGACGGCGGTGTGCCGGACCGATCTCCAGATCGTCGAGGGTGACCTCGCGGCAAGACGCCTGCCGATCGTCCCGGGGCACCAGGTCGTCGGACAGGTCACCGCCGTCGGCGAGGGCGTCACCGACTGGGCGGTCGGCGACCGAGCGGGCGTCACGTGGCTGGCCGGCGCGGACGGGACGTGCGACTCCTGCCTGAGCGGTCGCGAGAACCTGTGCCCCAACGCGACGTTCACCGGCTGGGACCGCGATGGCGGTTACGCGGACGAGATCACCGTTGCCGCGCCGTTCGCCGTCCGGCTTCCCGACTCCTTCACCGATACCGATGCGGCCCCGCTGCTGTGTGGCGGGGTGATCGGCCACCGGGCCCTGCGGCTGGCGGGCGTGCCTGCCCTGGCGGCTGGCGGGCCGGACGAGGCTGCTCATCGGTCCGGGCCCTTCCGCCTCGGTCTGTACGGCTTCGGCGCCTCGGCATCCCTGGCCATCCAGGAGGCTGTCTACCTCGGCTGTGAGGTGCATGTCGCCTCGCGTTCGGCAGACGAGCTGGCGCGGGCGCTCGAGCTGGGTGCGGCGTCCGTAGGCGGCTACGCCGAGCCACCTGCCCGCCCGCTGGACGCGGCCATCTCGTTCGCCCCGGTCGGGACAGTGGCCGTGTTCGCCCTCGGCGACGTTGCCCCCGGCGGGACGGTCGTGATCAATGCCATCCACCTCGACCAGGTGCCCGCCTTTCCGTACCGCCTGCTGTGGGAGGAGCGCGTCCTGCGAAGCGTGGCCAACGTCACCCGCGCGGATGCGATCGAGTTCCTCGAGCTGGCGGCCGCGATTCCCATCCGCACCTCGGTCAGGCCGTATCCCCTGACCGATGCCAACGATGCCGTGATCGACCTCGCCGCGGGAACGATCGGCGCTTCCGCGGCGGTTCTCGTACCGGATGAGCTTCCGGGGTGAAACCTTTTGTTGCCTGGCGTGCCCTTCCAGGTATGCGCACCATCTCGACCTGGGGCTCGATCGCCATCGTGGTGCTGATGTGCGCCTGCACCGCTGGCACGATCGCGCAGCCTGACACCGGGGACCTCCCCGTCGCGCCGGACAGTGCCCGGGTGGACCTCGCCATGCCTGCGTTCTCCAACCCGACTGAGATCACGAACCCGCTGTTCCCGGTCTCCGACCAGGCATCGGTCCTATTGGTGGGCGAGGTGGACGGCGAGCCGTTCCGCACGGAAGTAACGCTGCTGCCGGAGACCAGGATCATCGACTGGGAGGGCCTGCGGGTTGAGGTCCTCATCTCCCAGTACGTCGCCTACCTCGGCGGCCGGCTGCACGAAGTTGCGTACGACTTCTACGCCCAGGCCGATGACGGATCGGTCTGGTACTTCGGCGAGGACGTCTTCAACTTCGCCGACGGCGCCATCACGAACACGCATGGGACGTGGCTGGCCGGGCGCGATGGGCCGGCGGCGATGATCATGCCCGCCGATTTGCAGGTGGGCCAGGTCTACCGGCCGGAGAACATCCCGGGGTTCGTCTTCGAGGAGGTCACCGTCCAGACGGTTGACCAGACCCTGGACGGGCCGTTCGGACCGATCTCTGGCGGGATCGAGGTCCACGAGCTCCACATGGATGGCGCGACCGAGGACAAGCAGTTCGCGCCCGATTACGGCGAGTTCTACACCAGCGATGGGGTGGACACCGAGGCCCTTGCAATGGCGGTTCCAACCGATGCCGCCTCGGGCCCCGTGCCCGAGGGGCCGGCCACCATCGCCGCTGCAGCCGCATCCATCTTCGATGCGGCCCTCACTGGCGACCTCGGTGCATCTGCCGAACGTGTGCAGGAGATACTGCTGGCCTGGACACACACCGATGCAGCTGACGTGCCCATCCTCGTGCTCCCAATCATGACCGATGCGCTGGACCGGCTGGCTGTGGCGGTCGATGCGGGAAACGCCGAGGCTGCCGCCCAGGCAGCGATCGACGTAGGACAGTCAGCCGCCGACCTTCAGCTCCGCCACCGGCCGGTGACCGAGGTCGACCGAGCGCGGTTCGACCTGTGGCTGGCTCAGCTACAGCTGGACGCCGCGGCTGAGGATTCCGATGCGGTGAACGGAGACGCCCTCGCGCTCGACTACACCCGCGAACGGTTCGTGCACGCTCTCGACGCCAACGCCGCGGCGGACCTGAATTTGGCGATGGAAGACCTCCATGTGGCCGTCGCCGATGGCGATCTGGCGGCCGTGGCGGCGATCGCTCAGCGAATGATGAACGCACCCTGAGTCGGGCTTGTCGATCTCCGCCTAGGTCGGGCAGTCCAGCTCGCCTGCCAGATCGTCGAACGCGGCTGAGACGGCAGCCAGCTCGTCCTCGAGGGAGGCCATCACATCGGACGGGCTGGCATCGTCGGAGGCGTCGTTGAGGGCCGACTGGAGATCATCGACGGCCTGATTGAGCTCGGTGACACGGGCATCCGCCAGGTCGAAAGCCGCCTCACGCAGGTCCCTGAATGCACGCTGGACCGCGAGCCCGGCCGTCTGCAGCTCGTCGACGTTCTCGGCCGTTGGCTCCAGCGCGCGGAACGCGGCAAGACTCGCCTCCAGCTGAGCCAGGCTGAGGCACGCGTCGCCGATCTGAGGGCTGGTGGGTTGGGGAGCGCAGGCCGCGAGGACCATCCCACCGAGCAGCAGCGAAGCGAATGTCTTTCTCATCACAAACCTCTCCCTCGGTCAGGCACCGAACCGCTCGACGAGCAGCCCGTGGCGGAGGCCGCGGTCGCTGACCGTGAGCGAGTCGCGGCCGAGCTTGTCCAACACCGTCCGAACGATGCAAGCCCCGGCCAGGATCACCTCCGCCCGCTTGGGCTGGAGGCCGACGATCTGACGCCGGGCTTCCGCGTCCTTCGATCGGTAGAGCTCGATCTGGCGGTCGATCTCCGCCCGGTCGAGGACCGTGCCCTGCACGACGTCCGGGTCGTAGGTGGCCAGCTCGTGCTTGACGGCAGTGATGTTCGTCACTGCTCCGCCCATCCCGACCAGGGCGTCCGGGGAGGGGCGGCCATCGAGGCTCGACAGGTCCGTGGCGATGGCGTCGAGGGCCTCCTGGAGTACCTCGGCTGAGACGACAGCATCAAGCCCGAACCGCTCCGTGAACCGGACCGCTCCCACGTCCACGCTGAACCGCTCGTCCACCCGGTTGCCCTGACCAAAGGTGAACTGCGAGCTGCCGCCTCCAGTGTCGAACACGACGAGCGAGCCGGTGGCGAGGCCGATCCCGTTCTTGACGGCGAGATAGGCAAGCCGGCTTTCCTCGTCGCCGGG
>DATFEC010000077.1:0-2961 GCA_035251655.1 Candidatus Limnocylindria bacterium
GTCGCCGGCCAGCTGAAGGCGCTGGACAAGGACACTCCTCGACCATCGGTCATGCACGAGTTCAGGGTCGACTCGACCGAGGGGTTTGCGCCGGGCCAGTCCGTGGACGTGACCCTGTTCGCGGCCGGTGACCTGGTTGACGTGACCGGGACCTCGAAGGGTCGCGGCTTCGCCGGGACGGTCAAGCGCCACAATTTCAGCCGCGGCCCGGTGACCCATGGCTCGACCAATACCCGCCAGCCCGGCTCGATAGGGGCCGGCACGACGCCGGGTCGCGTGTTCAAGGGAACGAGGATGGGCGGGCACATGGGCGATCGCCAGGTGACGGTGCAGAAGCTCGAGGTGGTCAAGGTGGACGCCGAGCGCTCGCTGCTCCTCGTCCGCGGGGCGGTCCCGGGTGCGCGAAACGGGCTGCTCATCATCCGAAAGGTGGAAGGCTGATGCCCTCCGCCCCGGTCCTGACCGCCACCGGCAGCAAGAAGGGCTCGATCGAGCTCGCCGACTCGCTGTTTGCCGCACCGGTCCGGACCCCGCTCATCCACCAGGCGGCCATGGCCCAGCTGGCCGGACGGCGGGTGGGCACGGCGGACACGAAAACGCGCGGCGAGGTCCGCGGCGGCGGTCGCAAGCCGTGGCGTCAGAAGGGGACCGGTCGCGCTCGCCAGGGCAGCCGTACCTCGCCCCAATGGCGCGGCGGAGGCGTGGTCTTCGGACCGCACCCGCGCGACTACACGGTCAAGGTGAACGCCAAGGTCCGGCGCGCCGCCCTGCGCGGGACGCTGAGCGCGAAGGCCGCCGATGGCGCCGTCAAGGTGGTGGAAGACTTCGGGATGGAGAAGATCCAGACCAAGGCCATGGCCGAGCGACTGGCCGCGTGGGAAGCCGCTGGCCGCGTCCTGCTCGTGCTGGCGACCCGCGACGAGGTCGTGGAGCGCTCCGCCGCCAACCTCCGTGAGGTCCGCATCATCCTGGCCGACAGCCTGAACGTCGTCGACGTGCTGGAGGCGGACACCATCATCTTCACCCGGGACGCGGTGGCCCGGGCCGAGGAGGTATTCGCATGACGGCGCGCACGATCCACGACGTCCTGCTGCGCCCGGTGGTCAGCGAGAAGTCCGTGGCCCAGATCGAGCGCAACAACTACACCTTCGCCGTGCGCACGGACGCCAACAAGTTCCAGATCAAGGCCGCCGTCGAGGCCGAGTTCAAGGTGACGGTGCTCGGGGTTCGGGTGCAGACCGTGCATCCGAAGCAGAAGAGCCGCGGCCGCCGGACGAAGGGTATGGTCAGCGGCTGGCGCAAGGCCGTGGTGACCATCGCCGACGGCGACAAGATCGAGCTGTTCGAGGTCGTGTGACGATGCCACTGCGCAGCTATCGGCCCAACACCCCGTCCCAGCGGCAGATGACGCGGTCGACGTTCGAGGAGATCACGACTGACAAGCCGCACAAGCCGTTGACCGAGCACATCGGTTCGAAGGCCGGCCGGAACTCCCAGGGCAAGCTCACCGTCCGCCACCAGGGCGGCGGCCACAAGCGCCTGTACCGGGTGATCGACTGGCGGCGGGACAAGCACGGTGTGCCAGCCCGCATCGCGACCATCGAGTACGACCCCAACCGCTCGGCCCGGATCGCCCTGCTCCACTACGCGGACGGCGAGAAGCGCTACATGCTCCTGCCCCACGGCCTGCAGGTCGGCGACCAGGTCGCGTCCGGCCCGGACGTCGAGGCACGGGTCGGCAACGCCCTGCCGCTGTCGCGGATCCCGCTGGGAACCCAGATTCACAACATCGAGCTCGTCGCGGGCCGGGGCGGTCAGATCGTGCGCAGCGCAGGAAGCGCCGCTCAGCTCCTCGCCAAGGAAGGCGAGATGGCCACCATCCGTTTGCCCTCCGGTGAGGTGCGCCGGGTGCGGGCCGCCTGCGTGGCAACCGTGGGCCAGGTGAGCAACCTCGATCACGAGAACCAGAAGATTGGCAAGGCCGGCCGCAACCGGCACCTCGGCCGCCGGCCGTCGGTGCGTGGCGTGGTGATGAACCCGAACGACCACCCGCACGGTGGCGGCGAGGGCAAGTCACCCATCGGTATGCCGCCCAAGACCCCCTGGGGCAAGCCCGCCATGGGCCTGCGCACCCGCCGGCACCAGGCGAGCGATCGGTTGATCGTCCGTCGCCGCTATGGGCGCGGGTAAGGAGACGATATGAGCCGTTCCGTCAAGAAGGGGCCCTTCGTCGACCCGCGACTGCTGGGCCGGGTGGAGGACATGAACAAGCGCAACGAGCGCAAGGTGCTGAAGACCTGGTCGAGGGCGTCGGTCATCTTCCCGGCCATGATCGGTCACACCATCGCCGTCCACGACGGACGTCGCCACGTCCCGGTCTTCGTGACCGAGAACATGGTCGGGCACCGCCTGGGCGAGTTCGCCCCGACCCGACATTTCCGCGGCCACGGACGGCACACCGAGCGATCCTCGGCGCTGAAGTAGGACCAGACCGATGCGCGTCTCCGCCACGGCCAAGTTCGTCCGGATCAGCCCCCGAAAGGTGCGCCTGGTGACCGACCTCATCGTCGGCCGCCCGGTGGAGGAAGCCGCGGCCATCCTCCGCTTCCTGCCGAACGCGGCTGCGCGCGACGTGGCCAAGGTCCTGCGCAGTGCGACTGCCAACGCGGAGAACAACTTCAACCTGACCGCCGACGAGCTCCACGTAGAGTCCGCGATCGCCAACGAGGGACCCACCCTGAAACGTATCCGACCACGCGCCCAGGGGCGCGCCTTCCAGATCCTGAAGCGCACGAGCCACATCACGGTCTCGGTCGCAGACCGAGGAGACAGCTGATGGGCCACAAAGTTCACCCGTACGGGTATCGGATCGGCATCAACAAGCCATGGCTCGCGAAGTGGTACGCCGACCGTGACTACGCGACGCTGCTCCAGGAGGACATGAAGATCCGCGGCCTGGTC
>DATFEC010000219.1:0-7947 GCA_035251655.1 Candidatus Limnocylindria bacterium
GTGAACACCTGGAGGGTTACCGCATCCATGGCCACAAAGGTCAATGCCACGGCGACCCAGCTCAAGCCCCTCGGGGACCGGCTGGTTGTCAAGCCCAGTGAGCGCGAGGAGATGACCAAGAGCGGCATCGTCCTGCCCGACACCGCCAAGGAGCGCCCGCAGGAGGGCACGGTCCTGGCCGTCGGCCCCGGCCGAACCCTGGACGATGGCACGCGCGAGCCCATGGAACTCAGCGTCGGCCAGAAGATCCTGTTCCAGAAGTACGCCGGCACCGAGTTCAAGCTCGACGAGGAAGAGCTGCTGATCCTGTCCCAGAAGGACATCCTCGCCGTCATCGAATAGTTCGCACTGCGACCAGTTCGCTTCAGTTTCGGAGGAACACCCACCACCATGGCCAAGCAACTCCAGTTCAGCGAGGAGGCCCGGCGCTCCCTGAAGCGCGGCATCGACAAGATGTCCGACGCGGTCAAGGTGACGCTTGGCCCGAAGGGCCGCTACGCCGTCCTCGACAAGAAGTTCGGGGCGCCGACCATCACCAACGACGGCGTCACCATCGCCCGCGACATCGAGCTCGAGGACCCCTATGAGAACATGGGTGCCCAGCTGCTCGAAGAGGTCGCGACGAAGACCAACGACATTGCCGGTGACGGCACCACGACCTCGATCGTGCTGGCCCAGGCCATCATCACCGAGGGGATGAAGAACGTCACCGCCGGTGCCAGCCCGATGGGCATCAAGCACGGCATCGAGAAGGGCGTGAACACCATCGTCGAGGAGATCAAGCGGCTGTCGAAGCCGGTTGCCACCCCCGAGGACACCGCCCACATCGCCGCGATCAGCGCCCGTGACGTCGAGATCGGCCAGCTCATCAGCGAAGTGATGGGCAAGGTCGGCAAGGACGGCGTCGTGACCGTCGAGGAGTCGCAGGGCCTGAAGACCGAGGTCGAGTACGTCGATGGCATGCAGCTCGACCGCGGCTACATCAGCCTGTACATGGCGACCAGCGGCGACGGCGGCAAGCTCGAGGCCAATCTCGACCAGCCGTACATCCTGGTCACCGATAAGAAGATCAGCGCCGTCGCGGACATGCTGCCCGCCCTCGAGAAGGTCGTCCAGCTCGGCCGCCCGCTCATGATCATCGCCGAGGACGTCGACGGGGAGGCCCTGGCCACCCTGATCGTCAACAAGCTCCGGGGCACGATCAACGTCCTGGCCGTCAAGGCGCCGGGCTTCGGCGACCGCCGCAAGGCGATGCTGGAGGACATTGCGACCCTGACCGGGGCGCACGTCATCAGCGAGGAAGTCGGCCGTAAGCTCGACAGCGTCCAGATCGAGGATCTGGGCCAGGCCCGTCGCGTGACCGCCAACAAGGACACGACGACGATCGTCGACGGCAAGGGCGACGAGGCCGCGATCAAGGCCCGCATGAGCCAGATCAAGCTCCAGATCGAGGACACGACCTCCGACTTCGACCGCGAGAAGCTCCAGGAGCGCCTAGCCAAGCTCTCCGGCGGGGTTGCCGTGCTCAAGGTGGGCGCTGCGACCGAGGTCGAGCTCAAGGAGAAGAAGCACCGGATCGAGGACGCCCTGTCCGCGGCCCGGGCCGGAGTCGAGGAGGGCATGGTCGCCGGTGGCGGCTCGGTCCTCATCCACGCCGCTCCGGCGCTCGACAAGCTCGAGGTCCTCGGTGACGAGGCGGTGGGTGTCGCCATCCTTCGCCGCGCACTGGAGGAGCCGCTCCGCCAGATCGCGACCAACGCGGGCCTCGAGGGCTCGGTGGTCGTCGAGGCCGTCCGCAAGCTGAAGCCGGGCAGCGGGTACGACGCCGAGAAGGGCGAGTACACCGACCTGTTCGCGGCCGGGATCATCGACCCCGCCAAGGTCACGCGTTCCGCGCTCCAGAACGCGGCCTCGGTGGCCGGCCTCCTGCTCGAGACCGAGACGGTGGTGACCGATATCCCCGAGAAGGAGAAGGCGCCGATGCCGGGCATGGGCCCGGGCGGCATGGACTACTAGTCCCGCTCCGTTCCAATGGGAGGAGCCCCGGCCGCAAGGCCGGGGCTCTTGTCATGTTTCCGCTCGGAGTCGATGCGCGAGCGGCGCTGACGCGGGCCGGTCGTTGGCGTGAATCGGTCCCTTCGGCCCTAGCGCGCCGAGGTCTCAGGCGGGTATCCACAGCGTGACACGGATGTCGGTTCTCGCTGCGGAGGTATTGAGGATGCCAACCATCCAGGTGATCTATGCCAGCCGCCACGGTGGCACGGCGGGGATTGCGAATCGGATCGCGGAGATTCTGCAAGCCGAGGGTGTTCAGGTCGCGGTCGCCGACGCGATCAACAAGCCCGATCCCAGCGGCTTCGATGCCTACGTCATCGGCAGCGGGGTGTACATCGGGAGCTGGCTCAAGGAAGCCACTGAGTTTCTCGAGAGGAATCAAACGACCCTCGCCACCCGGCCCGTCTGGCTGTTCAGCAGCGGGCCGCTACCTGGTTCGTCGAAGATGACGGAGGCGGACGACGCGATCGCGGTCGCCCTGGGACCCGAGGAGGGGCCCGGAAGCGGGGGCCGCAAGAAGATCGAAACGCTTTCGGCGGCGATCCACCCCCGTGACCATCGCGTGTTCCTCGGCGCCTTTGACCCGAACGACCCCCCGAAATCGATGCCGGAGCGTCTGGTGCGCATGATGCCCATGGCGAAGGAGGCTCTCCCGGCTGGCGACTTCCGCGAGTGGGACGTGATCGTAGCCTGGGCCCGCCAGATTGCCGCTGAGCTGATCGCGCCCGTTCCAGTCGCGTGACCGGAGTGGCGCTCTGACGGAATAGGAACGAGCCCCGGCCGCAGGGCTGGGGCTCGTGTTATTCCCCTCCGAGTGATATGCGGATGGAACGGAGAAGGGCGCCCCCGTGACCAAGACGGGACCTTCGTGCGGCGACAGTGGGCGGGCCCACGAACTCAGATGGGCCACAAAGGAGTCCACCATGAACCCCACTGATGAGCACATGGACAAGGATCATCCGCTCGATCCCACAACCAAGAAGCCGCTCGACGACGAGGCCGGCGCAGAGGCCGTCGGCGCGGCTGGCGGAGCACTTACGGGTGCAGGCGTTGGCGCCGTGGTCGGCGGACCGGTCGGAGCCGTAGTCGGTGGCGCCGCTGGAGCGGCTATCGGCGCGGCGGTCGGCGAGTCCACCGAGGGTGACGAAGAGGGCGGTGCCGGCATCGGCGCAGGTGCCGGAACGATCACCGGGGCTGCCATCGGCGGCATGGTGGCTGGCCCTCCGGGAGCCGTCGTTGGTGGAGCTGTCGGTGCTGGCGCAGGAGCGGGCATCGGTGACAAGACCGAAGAGGACATCGAGGATGGTGAGGTTCTCGATGAGCCCGTGGCGTTCCCGGGCAACCAGGCGGATCCCGACCGCCAGCGCACGCGCTGACCGATGGGAGGCATTGGCCTACACGTCCGATGCGAGAGCCCCGGCCGACCGGCCGGGGCTCTCGTCTAGGCGCTCAGGGGGAGCTGCTCCCCGGAGGGCGGCTCCACGGCACGCACCAGGTCGTCGATGTCGCGGACCGATCCGAGGACACGTTCGCGCATCTCATCGAGGAGCGCGGAGATCTCCTGCGCGGCGGAGCCGATATTCGTGAGCCGTGCCTTCATCTTCCGGACGTTGTCGACGGCGAACTGGACGTCCTGGAGCGCTTCGCCGACGGCCGCCACGTCCACCTGGCCACCTGTCTCTCGCAGGGTAAGGAGGGCCATGACGCGGGCGACCCGGAAGGCGGCTTCGAGGCCGACGCCCCCATCCGCTTCCGGATCGTAGACCGCGTACACGTCCGAGCCGACCAGGGCGAATGGGGATACGCCGGCCGGCGCATGTTCGGGGGTGAAGACGGCGAGCGCGATCGCCGCTCCCCGGTTGGTCCGGGCCGCGGTCAGCTCCTCCGCCAGCATCCGGCGGCTGAGCGAGCGGTCCTTGGCCTCGATGACGACCCGCAGCTCGCGGCCGCTGGTCCGGCTGGGGTCGATGGTGAGGACGAAGTCGCCCTTCTTCGATCGCAGCGCGTCGCCCGCCTCGGTTCCGGTCCGCTCGAGGAAGTCGCCGACGCCGCGGGCCAGCTCGGCGAGCCCTGCCTCGACCGCGTCCTCGAACTCGACGCCCTTGGCCGTGCCGCGCGAGCGCTCATCCGCCCTTGCCCGACTGGCGGCCTCCAGGGCGGCAATCCGCTCTCCGAGGGAGCGGAACTCCCCGCTGACCTCGTTGCGGAACTGATAGAGCGGGCTCGCCTCCCGCGTCGGGTCCAGCAGCTGGGCCAGCCGTGAGCCGTCGCCGTCGAAGTACCTGCCCAGCATGTCGTTGAGCTGGCCGATGGCGCTGTCCCGCCGATTCGGATCGAACAGCGCACCGGTCAGGCGCTGGAGCTTGCCGGAGTCACCCAGAAAGTCTTCCAGGGTGCGCGGCAGCTTGCCCTCGCCGTCGGCGAAGGTCGCCCGCAGCGAGGTGTCCAGCGCCTCAGCCGCGCGGGCCTGGGTGGCCGCCATCTGCTCAACCATCCGTCCGAACTCGGACCGGACCAGGTCGACGTTCGCCCCGGTGCCGGCGTGGGCGAGGGCCTGGAGGCCGACGCGCAAGGCGTTGACGGCGAGACCCGGGCGCTCGGGCTCGGGAACGCCGGCGACGTAGCCGGCCAGGCCGGCATCCGTCAGTTCGAGGTGAGACACGATGATCCGGTCCTCGACCACGTTCAGGACGGGCCGATCCGGAGCCGGGAGCGGGGAGGCGTTCGTCTTCATGCGCGCAGCCTCGCGCACGCGAATGACACCTCTGCTGTCGCGAATCGAGCGAATTTCGGGGTACCAAGGGGCTATGGAGGTCCCGGTTTGGTCTGGTTAGGGTCGGTCCGATGGCCATCCGGGAGGAGACGGGTACCGGCGCGATGCCGCCGGACGCAATTGATCTGCCGTACGCGCGTCGGCTGAACGGAGCCGCCTCGATCTGGCGCCCCGGTCTGCGGATCTGGGTCACGCTCGGCGGCGTCGCGATCGTGGTCGCCACTGCCGTCGTCAGCGCCAACCTGTTCGCCGAGCGGCTCCGCCAGCTCGCCGTGGAGGCCGCGCTCCAGCACGCGGAAGCCATCGTCCGCACCAACCTCGATCCCGCGATCTCCGCCAGCGCCCTGGACATGAACGGCAGCCTGACCCCGGAGCTCGATGCGCAGCTCGCTCGCCTGGTCCAGGGCGGCGAAATGAGCCGCATCATTGTCTGGGCCCCTGATGGTCGGGCGGTGTACTCGTCCGATCCGGCGCTTCGTGGCCGGCGCTTCGACATCGGGTCCCACCTGGCCAGCGCGTTCGCCAACAACTCGGTCGCCGAGTACGGGACCGAGGCGGAGGACGAGGCTGGCGAGGTGCACGGCGCCGCCGCGCTGCCCGTGCCGTTCCTCGAGCTCTACGTCCCGATCCGGGGCATGGTGGACGGGGCTCCGATCGCGGTCTTCGAGGTCTATCAGGACGCGCGACCGATCGAGCTGCTGGTGGTCCAGACCCGGGGAGACGTCCTCGTCCTTGCCCTGGCCGCCGCCGGGATCCTGTTCGCCGTCCTGTGGCTCTCGTTCGCGGGCGCGTCCCGCCTTCTGGCCCGCCAGAACCGTCTTCTCCGCGAGCGGGCCGTCCGTGACGGCCTGACGGGCCTCGCGAACCACGGGTTTCTGCTCGAGGAGCTCAGCCGCCACCTCGACCATGCCGAGCCTCATGGCGCGATCGCGCTCCTCGACATCGACAACTTCCGGCTCCTGAACGCGGGCCATGGGCATCGCGCAGGCGACGAGGCCCTCCGCCAGACCGCCGCCGTCCTGGCCGGTGTCGCGCAGCCGGGGCAGCTGTACGGCCGATTCGGCCCCGACGAGTTCCTCCTCGCCGACTTCGGCGAAGATCCGGACCGGCTGATGCGGACGCTGGCCGCCCTGACCACCGCCCTGGCCGCGGTCGATCTCCGCTTCGGCGATTCTGAGCGGCTGCCTCTCAGCGCCGCGGCCGGCGTTTCCCGCGTCCCACGCGACGGGCGAACCGCGCTCGACCTCCTGGCCGTGGCAGAGGCCGCGCTGCGCGAAGCGAGGACGTCCGGCGGGCAGGTCACCAAGGTCGCCGACCAGTCAACCATCGGGTCGCTGGCGGCCCAGAACACGGTGTTCGGCGTGTTCGAGGGCCTGCTCGTCTCGGTCGACACCAAGGATCACTACACCCGAGCCCACTCGGAGGACGTCACCGGCTATGCACTCTTCCTGGCCGATGAGCTGCGCCTGACCGATGAGGAACGGCGCCTCCTGCGGCTTGCCGGCCTGCTCCATGACATCGGCAAGATCGGCATTCCGGACGGCATCCTGCGCAAGCCGGCACCGCTCACCGGGGACGAGTACGACATCGTCAAGCAGCACGTGGCCCTCGGCGATGCGATCGTCGGCGCCGTCCCGCAGCTGGCCGAGGTGCGGGCCGGCGTGCGCCACCACCACGAGCGTTGGGACGGAAGCGGCTACCTCGACGGGTTGCAGGGGGAGGCGATCCCGCGGCAGGCCCGCATCCTGGCCGTGGCCGATGCCTACTCGGCGATGACCACCACCCGTCCCTATCGGAAGGCGCTCGGCGCGGAGGAGGCCATCGCGCGCCTGGCCCAAGCCGCGGGGACGCAGCTCGACCCGGAGCTAGCCATGGCCTTCGTCACCGCCATGCGCCGGCGCCTGGCGGCCGGCTGGACCCCCACCCCCGAGCGCGCTTCGCTGGGGTCGCACTCCCGTCCGGCTACCGACCCATCGGCTACCCTGCGAGCGTGAGCACGCGCCCGGCTGCCCCGCTCCGCTTTGCCGGACTCGCCGCGCTGCTTCTCGCGCTCGCGACCGCCTGCGCCGGCGAACAGGCGTCGAGCCGCACCGTCGAGCTGGAGACCCTGAGCGACTCAGCCGTTTCCGGCACCGCCGTCCTCACCGACCTGGGTGCCGGAAGGACCAGGGTCGTGGTCGAAGTCGACCCCGCCGACTACCCTGACATGCCCGCTCATATCCACCCCGGCACCTGCACCGATCTCGTGCCTCAGCCGACGTACCCACTCGCGAACGTGGTGGACGGCTCGTCCGAGACGGAGATCGAGGCCAGCCTGGAGGACCTGTTCGCGGGCGAGTTCGCGCTGAACCTTCACGCCTCCTCGAACGACTGGGAGACGTACACCGCCTGCGCGGAGCTGACCGAGTAACGGGGCCGCCGCAGGCCGCGGCTAGAATCGAGCCATGCCCCGCAAGCCCGCGGCGGCGGCCCTCAAACCGGCCGAACGCGCGACTCCTCCGACCACCGAGGCCATCCTCGCCGCCCTGAACCCCCCCCAGCGGGAAGCGGTCGAGCACGTGGACGGCCCCCTCCTGATCCTGGCCGGCGCGGGGAGCGGCAAGACCCGGGTCCTCGCCCACCGGGTCGCGCACCTGGTGGCCAGCGGCGTGCCCCCGTACCGGATCGTGGCCGTCACCTTCACGAACAAGGCGGCCGGGGAGATGCGCGACCGGATCGCGGGGCTCATCGGTCCGGAGGCGACCCGCGAGGCGACGATCGGAACGTTCCATTCGATCTGCGCCCGGGTCCTCAGACGCGAGGGCGACCGCATCGGTCTGACCTCGAGCTTCACGATCTACGACCGGGCCGACCAGCTGGCGGTGATCAAAGAGGTCCTCCGTCGGCTGGATCTCGACGACAAGCGGTTCGCGCCGTCGGCCCTGCTCGCCTTCATCGGTCAGCGGAAGGACGAGCTCGCAGACCCGGCCACGGCCAAACGGCAGGCGGACAACTTCTGGGAGGAGACCGCCGCCTCGGTCTACGAGGCGTACCAGCGGGACCTGGCGGAGAGCGACGCCGTCGACTTCGACGACCTGCTGCTCCGCGTCGTGTTCCTGTTCGAGCAGCATCCCGAGGTG
>DATFEC010000059.1:0-11223 GCA_035251655.1 Candidatus Limnocylindria bacterium
ACGACCTTCGCTCCTTCGGCGGCGAACATCTCGGCCGCGACCCGGCCCATCCCGCTCCCGGCGCCGGTGATGATCGCGACCTTGTCCGCGAGGCGCATCGGTCGCTCCTCAGCCGCGCTCGAGGTAGCGCTCGCGATCCCACGGGTGGACGATCGCGTCGTACTGCTCCTGCTCGACCCGGGCCGCGTTGAGGTAGTGGGCGACGACCTCCGCCCCGAAGATGTCGACCGCGGCCTGGCTGGCCTCCAGCTCGCGGATGGCCTCGTGGAGTGCCCGCGGCATGCGGTCGCAGCCGGTCGCCACATAGCCGTTGCCGCGGTACTCGTCGGGCGGCTCGATCTCGCGCTCGATCCCGAGCAGCCCAGCCCCGATCACCGCGGCGTAGGTGAGGTACGGGTTCATGTCGCCGCCGGGGAACCGGTTCTCGATGTGCAGCCCGGCGCCGTCGCCCACGATCCGGAAGCCAGTCGTTCGGTTGTCGCGGCCCCACACCACGTTGACCGGGGCCCATGACGCGACCGCGTATCGCTTGTACGAGTTCACGTTCCACGCCCAGAAGATCGCCAGCTCACGGGAGAACTTCATCATCCCGCCGAGGAAGTGGCGCATCGTCTTTGACATCCCGTAGGGCTTCGCCTTCGCGTCATGGAACAGCGGCTGCCTGCCGCTCTTGTCCCACAGCGACATGTGCAGGTGGCCGCTCGAGCCGGTCCACGTGTGGTCGGGCTTGGCCATGAACGTCAGCCCGTAGCCGTTCAGCCAGGCGATCTCCTTGGCGCCGTGCTTGAACAGGACCGACTGGTCGGCCATGTCGAGGACATCGGTGTAGTGGATGTTCACCTCATGCTGGCCGGGGGCCGCCTCGCCCTTCGAGAATTCGACCGGGATGCCGGCCTCGGTCATGAGGTTCCGCAGGCGGCCATGGATGGGCTCGGCCTTGGTCGCCTGGAGCAGGTGATAGTCCTCGTTGTAATAGCCGAACCGCTCGAGGCCGACGTAACCCTTGCCGTGAGCCTGCTCGTAGGTATCGGTCAGGAGGTAGTACTCGTACTCGGATCCGGCCATCACCCGGAAGCCCGCGCCGGCAGCGCGGGCGGACACCTTCTTGAGCAGGGTGCGGGGCGAGACCGGGATCTCGTTGCCGTGATGATCGACCGTGTCGGACAGCACGATCGCGGTCTTCTCCAACCACGGGACCACGCGGTAGGTGTCCCACACCGGGTCGGCGATCCAGTCGCCGTAGCCGGTCTCCCAGTTCATGAGTTCGAACCCGTCCGGCGTGTTCATCTCCATGTCGGTGCCGAGCAGGTACGTGCAGAAATGGGCTCCGTGGTCGACCGCCCCGTTCAGGAAGGCCTGGCCCTGGACCCGCTTGCCCATCAACCGGCCCTGCATGTCGGTCAGGGCCACGATCAGGGTGTCAACCCGCCCATCCCGGATGGCGGCCGTCAGCTCGTCACGCTTCGGGTGGCTGTCGGGCTTGGCCATGGTTCCTCCTGTGAGGTGGGCAGGATGCCACGCGGGTCGTCGGGAGACCGATACGGACCGGCCGGTTCTTCCGGCCGGTCCGCGGTGGCGGCCTGGTTCAGGCGCCGCTAAGTGGTCAGGGCCTCCGCCGCCTCCTCGAACTCGCGCTCGATGGCCTCCAGCTCCGCCTCCGTGCCCTGCGGAACCGGACCGGCGAACCGTCGCCGAGCCCAGACGAAGTAATAGACCACCAGCAGTACGAGGAAGCCGACGACCGTCGCCAGGGCTGCCGGATTCAGCTCAAATGGATAGAGGAACAGCGGGGTGATCAGGATGATCCAGATGACACTGAGCCAGGCCAGAGGCTTGGTCCAGCGGCCAAGGCTCCATGCCTGACGGCTCCGCCACTCCTGGTTCCCGCGCAGTCCCAACCAGATGCAGACGCCGTACGCCCAGTAGAGGAGCACGGTGCTGACTCCGGTGATGCCCGCGATGAGGAACACGGGGTCACCGCCAAAGGCGTTGAACAGGACGTACACCAGCAGGATCAACAGCCAGCTGAAGATGCTGATCGCGATGACCGAGTTGGCCGGCGTCCGGAACCGATGGCTGACCTTCTTCAGCCAACGGCTGCCGGGAACTCCATCGTCCCGGCTGAAGGCGAATAGCATCCGGCCCGCCGAGGCGATCGACGAGAAGCCGCAGAAGGTCATCGCGATCGCGATACCCGCTGCCAGCAGCCCGCCGAGCTGGCCGAGTCCGGCGCCGAGGTTCTGCTCGAGGATGTACGCCACCCCATAGCCGCCGCTATTGGCCAGCACGTCAGCCGGCGGCGGCGTCTTGAGGTTGAGCGCCATGAGCACCACGTAGCCGGCTACCGCGGAAACCGCCACCGACAGGAACACTCCCCACGCTGAGGCGCGGCGGGCGAACTTGGTTTCTTCGGACACGTGAGCCGAGGCGTCGTAGCCGGTGTACGTCCACTGGGACTGGAGCAGGCTCAGGGCAAACGCGCCGGCGAGACCGAAGGGGATGATCGCTTCCCATGGAGTGCCGTCCGCAGCAGTGCCCGCTGGCGCAACGGAGAACAGGAAGCCGATGTCGTTGGTCGGCTGACTGCCCAGGGTCATCAACGCGATAGCGATGGCGGCGACGAAGAAGATGTGCCACCACACCGAAAGGTCGTTCATGAAGGCCACGACCCGGGTGCCAGCTACGTTGAAGACGATCTCGATCGCGATCAAGACCCCCGTGACCCAGATCGCGTTCTGGACCCCGAACGTGTCGGCCGTCGGGTCGAAGGTGCCGCCGACCAGCGGGTTGATGATCGTGGCGGTGATGTAGAACGCAGCCGCGTAGTTGATGCCGGCCACGATCGAGATCTGACCGCCCAGGTTCAGCCACGCGGTCCACCAGCCCCAGTCCTTGTTCCGAAGCTTGCTGGCCCAGTAGTACAGGCCGCCGGCGGTGGGGTAGGCCGACGCGATCTCGGCCATGGTCGCGGCGATCATCAGGGTGAAGAACGTGACAAGCAGCCAGCCGATGCCAACCGCCGCCGGGCCGGCGAGGTTGATTCCGTAGTTGTAGAGGATGATCGCGCCGGTCAGGATCGAGATGATCGAGAAGCTGATCGCGAAGTTGCTGAATCCGCCCATCGAGCGGAGCAGTTCTTGGGCGTAGCCCAGCCCGTGCAGGTCACGACGATCCTGCGCCAGGACCTCTTCGGTGGATGACTGCGACATCGTTACCTCACTGCTGCGAACCGAGCGACGAATCGCGATGGTGGAGGCCGGAGCTAGCGCGCGAATGGACCTGTTGCGCGGGTTCGCTCCTCTCACGTCGCGCGGCGGACGTCCGGCGGAGAGCGGGCCGGGCGGCGGGGGGCGCGGCGATGCCGGGGCGGACTATATCGCGGCCCGAATGGCGAAACCGGCGATTTCGGGCAGCCGGTCGCGTACGATCGGACTGCCATGGCGACGCGCGAGCAATACCGCTCCCTTGGGGGTCGCACGGCCCGGGTCACGACGCGCCACGTGCGGATTCTGCTGGTCGCGGCGATCGGCGCGGTGGCCGTCGGGACGGCGGGATTCGTGGTGCTCGAGGGCTGGTCGGTCGAGGACGCGTTGTACCAGACCGTCACCACCCTCACCACGGTTGGCTTCCGCGAGGTGCACGAGCTCGACAGCGCCGGAAGGGCATGGGCGATGGTGGTGGCCATCGCGGGGGTGGCGATCATCTTCGGGTCGATCGGGATCGTCAGCGAGTACCTCGTCGACGAGGTCGCGAGCGGACGGCGCGAGGCGCGGTCCATGATGCGGGCGGTGGAGGCGACGCGCGACCACTTCATCCTGTGTGGCTACGGTCGGGTCGGAGCGGCCGTGGCCCGCGAGCTGTCGCACGCCGGCCAGACGGTCGTCGTGATCGATACCGACGACGGCTCGCGGGAGCAGGCGTCAGCGGAGGGCCACCTCGCGGTGCCCGGGGACGCCACCGACGACGCGACGCTCGAGACGGCGGGCGTCGGCCGCGCCCGGGGCCTGGTGGCCTGCGTGGACTCCGACTCGGAGAACGTGTTCATCGTCCTCTCCGCGCGGCAGCTCAACGGCGAGCTGTTCATCGTGGCCAGGGCGAATACCGCCGACTCGGAGGCGAAGCTGCTCCGCGCCGGCGCCAACCGGGTCGTGTCGCCCTACGGCACGGCCGGCCGGCGGATCGCGGAGCTGGCGATCCGCCCTCGGGTGATCGACTTCATCGACGCGGCGCTGTCCCACGGCGAGCTGACGTTCTCGATCGAGGAGCTGCCTGTCGCGGAGGGAAGCTGGCTGGCCGGGAAGACGGTCGGCGAACTTCGTGACCGAGGTGTCTTTACACTTGCGGTCTTCCTCGGCGAGGAACGGCACGAGGCGCACCCGGCCGATGACCGGGCCTTCGCGCCGGGGGAGTCGATCGTCGTGACGGGGCCAACGGCGGAGCTGAGGACCGTGTCCCAGCAGGCCTGACCCCGTTCCACTGAACCCAACACCATCGGACGGGGTAGTACGCAGGAGGTTCGTCAACTGCTCGGATACGCGGTTCGCCGTCTGCTGTGGGTGGTCCCCATCGTTCTGGGGGCCTCTGTCGTCGCGTTCACGATCATGCACGTCGCGCCCGGCAGTCCGTGGAACCGCGAGGGCCGCCAGCTCGACCCTGCGGTTGTCGCCGAGCTGAATGCGGAGTTCGGGCTCGACCAGCCGCTCCCCATCCAGTACCTGATCTGGCTCGGCAAGTTCATCCAGGGCGACCTCGGGGAGAGCATGTCCTTCGGGGGCGACGTCGGGGCGATGATCATCCACTCCCTGGGGCCGACTCTGATCATCTGCGGCCTGGCCTTTGGGGTGGCGGTGCTCCTCGGCGTCCCGCTGGGGCTCATCGCCGCCATGCGGCACCGGACAGTGGTCGGCCGCGCGGCTACCGTGCTCAGCCTGGTCGGGATGGCCGCTCCAGCATTCGCGGTCGCGGCGTTTCTCCAGCTCCTGGTTCCCCCCAACCCGTTCACATGGTGCCCCTTCGGCTGTCCCCCGACCTTGGTGCCGGAGCCGTTCAGCGAGGCCTGGTTCGCGGACCTGGCGAAGAGCTGGGTCCTGCCGGTCATCGCCATGGCCGCGCTCCCCCTTGCGCAGATCGCGCGGCACACCAAGGCCAGCGTCCTCGAGATCCTCCATTCCGATTATGTTCGGACGGCCCACTCGAAGGGCCTCCGCGAGGGTCGGATCGTCCGCGTCCACCTCATGCGGAACGCCGCCATCCCGATCCTCACCATCGGCGGAACGATCCTCGCCCTGCTGGTCACCGGCTCGATCGTCGTTGAGCGGGTCTTCGGCGTGGGCGGGCTGGGCAGCCTCTATTACGAATCGATCCGGAACCGCGACTACAACACGCTCATGGCCGTCACGGTCGTGTACGCACTGGTCGTGGCCGTCGCCAACGCGGTGGTGGACATCACCTATGGCGTCGTCGACCCACGGATCCGGGACGGGATCGTGACCGCAGAGGCGGTGCCCGGTGGCTGAGGCGCGCGTTGTTGGCGTCGACGAGCCGCTGGCGGTCCCCGAGAGGAGCCGCGGCTTCTGGGGCGAGGCCTTGCGTCGGCTCCTCCGGTCGCCGGCCGGCGTTGCCGGCCTGGTGATCGTGGTCCTCATCACCCTGATCGCGCTCATCGGTCCACTGTTCATTCCATGGCCCTACTACGAACAGGACCTTGAAGCCGTCCTCGCCTATGGCGGTCCAATCCCTCCGTTCGTCGATCCGGCCCATCCCCTCGGGACGGATCGGCTGGGCCGGGACCAGCTGGCCCGGGTCGTGGACGGGGCCCAGGTCTCGCTGACGGTTGCCCTGGTCGCCCAGCTCGTTGTCGTCGCCATCGGCGTGCCGGTCGGTCTCATGGCCGGGTGGCGGGGCGGCAAGACGGAGACCGCCCTGATGCGCTTCACGGACATCATCGGCACCTTCCCGGACCTGCTGTTCATCATCATGATCTCGGCAGCGGTGGTCGACACTCCGCTGTTCCGGCTCCAGAACGGGCTGCTCACCACGTTCATCGCCATCGGTCTGATCTCGTGGGTTGGCACGGCCCGCCTCGTCCGGGGCCAGACCCTCTCGCTGAAGCAGAAGGAGGACATCGAGGCAGCCCGCGCGATCGGGGTGCCCGAGAACACGATTGCTCGCCGTCACATCCTGCCTCAGGCGATGGGACCGATCACCGTGGCCGTCAGCGTGGGGATCCCGATGGCGATCCTTGCCGAGTCGACCCTGTCGTTCCTCGGGCTCGGGGTCCAGATGCCGCGTGCATCGTGGGGCGCGCTGATCGACATCGGGATCGACAACCTCAGCACCGCTCCATGGCTCATCTTCCCGCCGATGATCGCGCTCGGCGCGGCGCTGATCGGGTTCACCCTCCTCGGCGACGGGATGCGGGAAGCGTTCGACCCGCGGGCCTCGCGACGCGCGTCACACCGACTCCGATGACGTTGGAGCCGGGCTAGCCCTCGTCCTCGGTCGGCGACTGCTCGCCGCCGGCCTCGGCCCCTTCGCCGGCCTCGCCTTCCGGAACCTCGCCTTCGAGCCCCTCCTCGCCTTCCTCGACCGCGACCTCTGGCTCCTCGATCACCCGCGGCGGCATGACCCGGGCCACCATCTCGTCGAGGTCGTTGAGGACATGGACGGTGTCCGACTCCACGCCCAGGTCCCGGACGTGGATGGCGGCTTCGAGGTCGACGAGCGACGAGACGTCGACGGAGATCTCGCGGGGCAGGTTGGCGGGCAGCGCGCTGACCTTGAGGTGATCGAGGGAGGTGAACAACGACCCACCGGTGGCCTCGATGGCCGGCGCCTCCCCGGTGAAGACAAGGGGGACGTCGACCTGGAGCTCGATCGTGAGGTCGGGCAGGAAGAAGTCAACGTGGATCGCCCGGCCGCTCAGCGGATGGCGCTGGACCGACTTGATGATCGCGCTGCGCAGGCCCTCGCCGGGGACGTCCAGCTGGAAGATCGTCGTCCGGCCGGCGGCCTGGTACAGCGTCTCGAACCGCTTGGCGTCGACCTGCACGGGGATCGAGGCCGTGTTCTTGCCGAACACGACTCCGGGCACACTACCGGCGCGTCGCAGGCGCTTGGTCTGCTTGCCGAGCACGCTCCGGGCGTCAACGGCCAGCTCGAGGGTCATCGGTCAGGGGACTCCACGACGGGGAATGCGAAGCCGGATGGTACAGGTGGACCGATGGGCGGGCAAACGGCGGGCCACGGTCATCGGTCTAGAATCGCGGGTCGTGGCCGCCAGCATCATGATCGTGGAGGACGAGCCGGCCGTTGCCCGCGGCGTCCAGGTGGCGCTGGAGCGCGAGGGCTACGGGGTGAGCGTCATCCCTACCGGGGAGGAGGCCGTCAGTCGGTTCAGCGAGCTGGCGCCCGACCTCGTCCTCCTCGACGTCCGGCTCCCGGGCATCGACGGCTTCGAGGTGTGCCGCCAGCTCCGGCGCCAGACCCGGGTCCCGATCCTGTTCCTCACCGCGCGGACCGACGAGGTCGACAAGGTCGTAGGCCTGGAGATCGGCGGAGATGACTACCTCGCCAAACCATTTAGCCTGCGGGAGCTGACGAGCCGGGTGAAAGCGCTCCTCCGCCGCGCCTACGGGGAGCTGGCCGACACCCAGGCCGCCGACACCCTCCGGCGCGGCGACCTGCTCATCGACCTCGACCGGCGTCGGGTGACCCGGGAGGGCGAGCGGATCTCGCTGACCGCCACCGAGTTCGACCTCCTCCGTCACCTTGCCGCGCGGCCGGGGCGGGTCTTCACCCGCGGCCAGCTCCTCGAGCTCGTGCGGGACTACGACGCGGCGGTCGAGCAGGACGAGCGGACGATCAACGTCCACGTGAGCCACATCCGCGACAAGATCGAGCCGGACCCCGCCGAGCCGCGCTACATCAAGACCGTGCGCGGCGTGGGCTACGCGTTCGCCGAGGACTGAGCCCACGTTCCTCCGCCGCTTCGTTCGCCGCCTCGACGTCCGCCTGATCGTGGCGCTCGCCAGCACCGCCCTGCTGGCCCTGGTCGTCAGCGGAGTTGCCCTGAACCAGATCCTGCCCGGCTACTTCGAGGAGCAGGGCCGGGCGACGACCGAGTCGGCGGCGCAGACCGCCGCCCTGCTGATCATCGACACCGCGAACCAGCCCGCGCTCCGCGAGTTCCTCACCGACCAGGGCCAGCGCGAGGCACGGATCATCCAGCCGGCGACGGAAGAGGCCGCCGACGCCCTGCTGGTGACGTTCGAGGTGTTCAACGTGGTCGACGGCTCGGAGGCGGCGTACGCCGAGCCGCAGGACGTGGAAGCGGCCGAGAGCCAGGGGCTCGCGCCCGACCCCTTCGCCCCATCCAGCCGCGTCGCCTTTTCGATCGAGCTGCCGCTTTCCGAACAGCCGCTGGCCCCGAACGGAACCCTGCAGCTCGAGGTGGTCGCATCGGTCCCGTACACGACGCGGGACGCAACGCTGACCCAGGTTCGGGGCGCGCTCGTCGGGGCCGGGACGATCGCGCTGCTCGTGTCCCTGCTCGTGGGCGTCTGGGCCGCGCGCCGCCTGACCGTGCCGCTCAGTCGCCTGGGCACCCTGGCGGGCCGGCTCGCCCGTGGACAGCTCGATGCCCGGGTCCCCCCAGCCGGGGTGGAGGAGATCGACCAGCTCGGCGGCCAGTTCAACCTCATGGCCGACCGCCTGACCGAGTCGCTCCGGTTGTTGGAGTCGGACCGCGACAGGCTGCGGGAGTTCGTCGCGGACGTGAGCCACGAGCTGCGAACGCCGTTGGCGGCGCTCCGCACCTACACGGAGCTGCAGCGGGACGGCGCCGTGGACGAGGAGACGCGGCACGAGTTCCTGGACCGCTCCAGTGAGCAGCTGACCCGCCTCGAGTGGATGAGCGCCAACCTCCTGGACCTGTCGCGGATCGACGCCGGCATCTTTCCGATGGACGTGCGGATCGGTGACTTGCGGGAGCCCGTGCGGGCCGCAGTCGAGGCCTCGGCCGAGGCGGCCGCCGGGCGGCAGATCGGAGTCACCTACGTCGCACCCTCGACGACGGTCGCCATCCGCTTCGACCGGGAGCGGATCGTCCAGCTGGTGAACAACCTGGTTGGGAACGCGGTGAAGTTCACTCCGGCCGGCGGGACGGTCGCGGTCCAGGTCAGCGACCAGGCCGACGCGGCAATCATCGAGGTCAGCGACACCGGGCCGGGCATTCCCCCGGGAGAGCTGCCGCGCATCTTCGAGCGCTTCTACCGCGGGACGAACGTTGGGGAGGCCCGGGCGTCGGGGAGCGGCCTCGGGCTCGCCATCGCGCGATCCATCGTGGAGATGCACGGCGGCTTCATCGAGGTCGCCAGCGTCCTCGGCGAGGGGGCGGTCTTTCGGGTCGTGCTGCCCCGCCAGGGAGCGGCAGCGGCCGGCGAGCGGGCGGAAGCGGCGCCGAGCGAGGCGGGCGGCGACCGCGCTGATCCGGTGCCGGCGACGAGTGATTGATCAACGAATCTTCACCGCGCTCCCGGACCACGGCTAACCCTCGATCCCGCACACTTCTGGGGTGACCCACTCCGACTTCGAGGTCGAGCCGCCATCCGCGGTCGAGACCGACCGCTACGGCGCCAGCGATCCGACCGCGCCCGTCCCCGCCCGCTCCGACAGCTGGTCCTCCGCGCCCGCCTGGTCGACGCGCCGCTCGCTCCCGGCCGAGCCGCCGGAGCCGGCACCGGCCCGTCGTCCACGCCTGCTCGGCTTCATCGCCATTGCCCTCGCTGCTGGCATCGTCGCCGGCTCGCTGTCGGGACTGGCGGTCGTCAACCTGGTTGGCGTCAGCCAGCCGCAGGCGAGCCCCGACATCCCGCCCGGCACCACGGTGAACGAGATCACCCTCGACGAGGCCTCTGCCGTCATCGAAGCCGTGGCCAGCGTTGCCCCAGCCGTGGTGACCATCGACGTGACGGTGTCAACCGGCGGCACGGGATCCGGTTCGGGATTCATCTTCGATCCGGACGGCTGGATCCTCACCAACCGCCACGTCGCCGGCGATGCGGAGAGCATGATCGTCACCCTCGCCGACTCGCGCCAGTTCGAGGCGACCCTGATCGGGACCGACACCCTGACTGACCTGGCGATCATCAAGATCGAGGGGACCGACCTGCCAACCGCTCCCCTCGGGTCGTCCGGGTCTCTCGAGATCGGGCAGCTCGCCATCGCCATCGGCAATCCGCTCGGCGATTACGCGGACACCGTCACCACCGGGGTGGTCTCGGGCCTGGGCCGGGCGATCCGAGCTGGCGACGCCTCCGGCACGGAAGACCTCCGTCACCTGATCCAGACCGATGCCGCCATCAATCCCGGCAACTCGGGAGGTCCCCTGGTGAACAGCCTGGGACAGGTCATCGGCATCAACACGGCGGTGTCGACCAACGCCCAGGGCATCGGCTTCGCCATTCCGATCGACTTCGCGAAGCCGGTCATGGCCCTCGCGCTCAGCGGCGAGGAGATCGCACGACCCTACGTCGGCGTGTGGTACACGATGATCACCCGCCAGATCGCCGCCGACCTCGGTCTGCCGGTCGAGGAAGGCGCCCTGATCGACGAAGGTCCCGGCGGCGCGGCCGGAGTCATCGAAGGCAGCCCGGCGGAGGCCGCCGGCCTCCAGCAGGGGGACATCATCACCGAGCTCGGCGGTCGCGCCCTCGACGGCGGGCGCGACATCGTCATCCTGCTGCTGCCCCACCGTCCCGGAGACGTGGTTCCCCTCACCGTGCTGCGCGGCGGGGAGGAGCTCGAAATCGAGATTACCCTCGGGACGCTGCCAGCCCAACCGTGATCGTCATCGGGCGAGGCGCACCCGGACCTCGACCTTCGAGAACGGCCCGGGCATCGGGGCCCCAGGCTTGCGAACCGCGACCTCGACGCCGCCGACCTGCGGCCAGCGCTCGAGGACCGACCGGGCGACCGCCGCGGCGAGCGTTTCGAGGAGGTGAAAGCTGGTCGTCGCCACCTGGGTGATGACCAGTTCCTGGAGAACGGCGTAGTTGACGGTCGCCGTGAGATCGTCCTCGGCGGCCGCCCGCTCCACGTTGGTGGAGACGGAGATGTCAACCTCGAACGGCTGAGGCTGGGACCGCTCCTCGTCGCCTAAGCCGTGGCGGCCGCTGGCCGCGATGCCGGCCACCGTGATCCAGCCGGGGAGCGCCGCTGGCG
>DATFEC010000185.1:0-2642 GCA_035251655.1 Candidatus Limnocylindria bacterium
CAGCACGTTCAACCGGCCGCGGTGCGCCATCCCGATGACCGCCCGGCGGGTGCCCTGCTCGGCGGCAAGCTCGAGGACGAGGTCGAGCATCGGCACCATCGTGTCCAGGCCCTCGATGCTGAACCGCTTCTGGCCGAGGTATGCCTTGTGCAGGAAGTGCTCGAGTCCCTCCACCGCCGTCAGCCGAGCGAGCAGTCGCTTGCGCTCCTTCCGCTTCAGGCGTGACCGATAGCGGCCCGACTCGATCGCCTCCCGTAGCCACGTTCGCTCGGCGTGATTGGCAATGTGCTCTACCTCGTATGCGATCGTGCCGCTGTACGTCCGGCGCAGGCTTTCGAGGACCTCGGCCAGCGTGTCGCCGCCGACGTGGACGTTGAGCAGGTCGGCCCTGATCCGCCCCGCGGCGGCGGGATCGAGGCCGTGGAACGCCGGATCCAGGGCAGGATCCCCGAGCGGGTCGGTCCCCAGCGGGTCGAGATGTGCAGCGAGGTGGCCATACAGGCGGTGCGCGTCGATCAGCGCCATGGCCGACGCCATGCGGGCGAGGTCGCCGCTGGAGACGGGGACCGCCGCTCCCGGCGATCCAGTGACGACGGGCTCGGCGAGAGTGCCGGACCCCACAGCGTCCGAAGGGGCCGGGACAGCAGGGATCGCGTCAGGGAGCTCAGCCAGCGGTCCGACCCCCAGCGAGGTCGCAATCCCATCGTAGAAGCCGTCGGCGCCGCCCACCAGGTCCGCCACTCGGCGCAGGAAGGCTCCCGACTCCGCGCCCTGGATCACCCGGTGGTCATACGTGGATGTGATGGTCATGACCCGGGAGCTGCCAACATCCCGGACGGCCCCGGTAGCGACGATGCAGCCCTGCCCAACCATAAGGCGGGGGAGTGATGCGGTGGTGCCCAGGGTGCCCGGGTTGGTCAGCGTGATCGTCGCGCCGGCGTAGTCGTCCGGCCCGAGGCTGCTGTCACGGGCGCCCGCGACGAGCTCCTCGTAACGGGCATGGAACGCCGCGAAGTCCTGATCCTGGGCGTCCCTGATGACCGGCACCACCAGAAAACGGCTGCCGTCGGGCCGCTCGACGTCCACCGCCAACCCCAGGTTCACTGAGCCCGGATCGATGACGTGGGGCTTGCCGCCGACGTCGGCGAATGCCCGGGTCATGCCCGGCTGCTCCCCGGCCGCGCGGACGACCGCGTATCCCACCAAGTGGGTGAAGCTGACCTTGCGCGGGGCGAAGAGCTCGTTCAGCTGCCGGCGGCGCGCCTCCAGGACCTCGGTCGGGACGTCCCGAAAGGACGTGGCGGTGGGGACCGAGAGCGACGCCGCCATGTTGGCCGCCAGGCGCGCGGACGGACCGCGGAGGGCGGTCGCCCCTGGCGGCGGTTCCTCGACGGTCGCGGGCGCGGTGGCGGGCTCAGCTGGGCGGATCGGCTCGGGTGCGCGGATCGGCTCGAAGCCCCCCAGCCCGGCATCGAACAGTCGCCGCCATTCGGTCTCGACGCTGGTGGGATCGGATTTGTACTGCTCGTAGACCGAGGCAACGTAGCCCGCGTTCAGCCCTTCGAGGGCGTCGTCAAGCGCTTTGTCGATCGGGGAACGGCCGTTTCCGTCGTCGGGGGGCACACGGTAAGAATAGAGGCGCCCGCGGTTCCGGACGCGGCGACTATCGTTCTCTCACCACCCAAGGGAGTCGACACCATGATCGCCCGCATCTGGCGCGGGAGAACCCGCGCCGACCAGTCCGACGACTACCTCACTTTCCTCCAGCGAACCGGTTTCGCGGAGTACCGCGCCACCGACGGCAACCGTGGCGTGCTCTGCCTCAGGCGCGAGGTCGACGGCGCGGCCGAGTTCACCCTGATCACCCTGTGGGACTCAATGGACGCGATTCGACGATTTGCCGGTGACGAGCCCGAGCGGGCGAAGTATTACCCCGACGATCCGAACTACCTGCTCGAGATGACGCCGTTCGTCGACCACTACGAGGTCGCCTGGCGCGACCTCGGCCCGGCCTAGACTGCGCTCACGCCAGCTCGAGGCGGACGATCGGCCGGCCCTCAGTGCGGCGGTCGACCTCCGCGAAGCCCACCCGCCGAAACATGGCCAGGGTGCCGGTGAACACGTTCGGATCCGGCCGTCGACCACCGCTGGTATCGACGGGATAGCCCTCGAGCACACGGGCTCCGCGAGTTCGGGCGTGCTCGACCGCAGCTCGGAGGAGAGCCATCGCAACGCCCTGCCCGCGGTTCTTTCGGGGCATCCAGAAGCAGACGATCGACCATACCCCCTCATCCGCGGCCGCTGGGCTGCGGCGGCCGGGACCGATGCTCGGCGAGCGAATGACCCGTCCGTAGTCCGGACGTGGCGCGACGCTGATCCAGCCCACCGGAGCGCCATCGCGGTAGGCGATCAGACCCGGCTGCCGGTCGCCGGCCGTGAGCCGCCCCAGGAGTGCCCGGTTGCCTGCTCCGCGCTGGCGGATGCCACGGTCGAATTCGGCTCCCGTCTGCCGCCACCACGTGCACCAGCAGTTCGAGAACGCCCCGCTGGGTCCGAACAGCTCGACCAGGTCTCCCCAGCGGTCGGCCGTCAGCGGACGAACGTCAACTCCTGCGGTCATGAACCGACGGTATCCGCCATCC
>DATFEC010000034.1:0-3024 GCA_035251655.1 Candidatus Limnocylindria bacterium
CAGGCCGTGTTGGCTGCCGGCCTCCGTCACGTTCAGCTGGAGGAGGATGCGGGGACGAGCGCCGTGATCATGCGCAGCCTCGTCCACCCGATGGAGGAGCTTCATCGAGTCGATCCCGTGGAGCCAGCCAAAGGCGGCAACGGCTCGGCGGGCCTTGTTCGACTGGAGATGACCGATGAGGTGCCATTCCGCGTCCGGGGCGGCCGGCAGCTTCGACTCCCCCTCCTGGACGCGGTTCTCCCCGAAGCGGCTCAGGCCGGCAGCGAGCGCGGCGCGGACCACCTCCGGACCGAATCCCTTGGTGACGGCGACCATCCGAACGTCGGAAGGATCGCGGCCGGCCTCCTCGGCTGCTGCCTCGATCCGTCGGCGGACCGCGACCCAGCGGGCGGCTATGGCCGCCGTCAGGATCGGCTGGTCGGTGTCAGTCGTTCTCGCGGTTCGGCTGCCGGAGGAAGCTCGGGATGTCGAGGTCCGTCTCGCCGTACGCCGGACGCTCGAGCGATGTCGGTCGGACAGTGACCGGCTCCCGCTCGACGCCCGGGCTCGACTCGGGCGGCTCCGGTGCGTCGTCGGCTGGCTCGGGCGAAGGGGTGACCGTGAATGCGGTTCGCTCGACCCGCTCGCGCTCGATCTCGGCCAGCAGCTCGCGGCTCTTCTCGTCCAGCGACGACTCGATCCCGACCGCCGTCTCGGCCGAAGCGGGCCGGACGGCCGGCTTGGGCCGGCTGCGCGCCGCGTCAAAGCCGGTGGCGATGACCGTGACCTTCACCTCGTCGCGCATCCGGTCGTCGATGACCGTGCCGAAGATGATGTTGGCCTCCGGGTCGGCGGCCTCCTTGATCACCTCGGCCGCCTCGTTGACCTCGAACAGGCCGAGGTCGCTGCCGCCGGTGACGTTGAAGAGGATGCCTCGGGCTCCTTGGATGTTGATCTCCAGCAGGGGGCTCATGACAGCTGCCCGAGCGGCCTCCACGGCTCGGTTCTCTCCGCTCCCGATCCCGATCCCCATCATGCTGCTGCCGGCTTCGCGCATGATCGTCTTCACGTCGGCGAAGTCGAGGTTGATCAGGCCCGGGACGGTGATCAGGTCGCTGATTCCCTGCACACCCTGGCGCAGGACGTCGTCCACCACCCGGAACGCGTCGAGGATCGTCGTCTTCTTGTCGACGACCTCTCGCAGCCGGTCGTTGGGAATCGTGATCAGGGTGTCGACCTTGTCCTTCAGGGTCTCGGTGTACTGCTCGGCGACGAGCTTGCGGCGCGCGCCCTCGAAGCTGAAGGGCTTGGTCACGACCGCGACGGTCAAGGCGCCGAGGTCCTTCGCGATCTCGGCGACGACGTGGGCGGCACCGGATCCGGTGCCACCGCCCATGCCGGCGGTGATGAAGATCATGTCGGCGTCCTTGAGCGCCTCGTAGATCTTCTCGGAGTCCTCCTCCGCGGCGCGCTGTCCGATGGCGGGATCAGCGCCGGCCCCCAGGCCACGGGTGATCTTGTCGCCGATGCGGATCTTGTGCGGCGCGTCACTCTGGAGCAGCGCCTGGGCATCGGTGTTCACGGCAATGAACTCGACACCCATCATCTCGGCCCGGATCATGCGGTTGACGGCGTTGCTGCCTCCACCACCGATACCGATGACCTTGATCAGGGCGAAGTTCTCTGCGTCGGACCGGAGCGGCATGGGACATCTCCTGGGTGCGTGCGACTATGGCCGGGCACGGGAAGGGTCCGAACCCAGAGTGAGTGGGCCTGTCCGCTAGTCTACCGATCGGTCCTTCCGACCGAAAACCGATCTGTCCACAACCTCGATCGGAGTTGTCCACAACCTCTCGACCGATGGTGGATGCACGCGGCCATGCTCCACATTCCGGCAGGGCCGATCAGCCGGGAAAGAGACTTCGGAACCAGTTCCGCGCGCGGTTCACGCCGTCGCTGACCGGGGAACGGGTCACGAAGCCGATCGGCTCCGCGCCCACGTGACGGGCACCCCACAGGAGCAGCCCGAGCGACGTCGAGAAGGCCGGGTTGGTGAGCTGGTCCATGAGCCCTCCCACCCCCTGCGGGGTGGCGACCCGGACGGGCATCTCGAGCACGTCCCGGGCCAGCTCCGCGACGCCGGCCAGCCGCGCCCCCCCACCGGTGAGGACCAGACCCGCCGGCAGCGGGCTGCCGTGGCCCGAGCGCGCGACCTCTTCCCGGATGAGTTCGTACAGCTCGCGCATCCGGGCCTCGATGATCTCGCTCAGCTTGCGGCGCTGGATCGTCTGTCCGCCGCCCTCGCCCATGACCGCGACGTTGATCAGCTCCTCGGGCTGCACCTCGGCAACGTTCGAGGTCCCGTGCCGGATCTTCACGTCCTCGGCCAGGTTGAGGCTCGTGCGCAGACCGATGGCCACGTCGTTCGTCACGTGGATGCCCCCGACCGGGATGACGGCCGAGTGATGCACCGCACCGTCGACGAACACGGCCATGTCGGTCGTCCCGCCGCCGACGTCGGCGACGATGACCCCGAGCTCCTTCTCGGTATCGGTCAGGGTTGCCTCCGCCGCGGCCAGCGAGGCAATCACCAGCTCGTCGATCTGGACCCCGGCCGAGCTCACGCACTTGGTCAAGTTCTGGAGAGAGGTGCTGGCCCCGGCCACGATGTGGGTCTCGACCTCGAGCCGGACCGCGCTCATGCCGAGCGGGTCCTTGATCCCCTCCTGACCATCGACGATGTAGCCGCGGGGAATGACGTGGAGGATCTCCCGGTTGGAGGGGACCTGCACCGCCCGGGCAGCCTCGGTGGCGCGCGCGATGTCCTCCTTCGAGACTTCGCGCCGGTGGCCGCTGACCGCCACGACGCCACGGCTGTTCTGGGACGAGATATGCCCGCCGCCGACCGAGACGAACGCGGACCCGATCTTGTAGCCGGACAGCCGCTCGGCCTTCTCGATGCTCGTCGCGATCGACTGCACCGTCTGCTCGATGTTGGCGACCATCCCTTTCTTGATCCCGATCGAAGGAGCGATTCCGTAGCCG